>CBFHQG010000006.1:0-17524 GCA_965657825.1 Actinomycetes bacterium
CTCGCCGAAATTGCTCATGCGATCCGCAACGAGGGTGCGCTGACGGTGGATGATCTCGTCCAGCGGCGCAGTCGCTTATCGCTGCAGCCCGCGCTCGTCGAAGCCGCACGACCAGCCGTCGCGCACCTCGCCCGCCGAATCGATCCGGACATCGTCGACATCGAGGTCGACGCGTGAGCGCCGTCGCACCAGACCGACGGCGCGCCATCATCCGAGATGCCATCGGCATCGGACTCGCGACCGGTGCCTACGCCATCTCCTTCGGCGCCATCGCCGTTGCCGCTGGGCTCAGCGTCTGGCAGACGCAGGCGTTGAGCAGCCTGATGTTCACCGGCGCATCCCAGTTCGCCATGGTCGGTGTGTTGGGCGCCGGAGGAGGCGCCGTGGCTGCCATCGCCATCGCGGCACTGCTCGGTACCCGCAATGCGCTCTACGCCGTCCACATGGCGAGTGTCCTTCGACCTCGTGGATGGCGGAGGTTCGCCGCCGCCCAGCTCACCATCGATGAATCGACGGGCATGTCGCTGGGTCATCCCGAGGATGAGGAATCCTCCCGATTGGCGTTCTGGGCCACGGGCATCGCCATCTTCATCCTGTGGAACACAGGCACCCTCATCGGCGCACTCGGCGCTGACCTGCTCGGTGATCCTGCCCGCTTCGGTCTGGATGCGGCGATTCCGGCAGCCTTCCTCGCCCTGCTGTGGCCGCGGCTGGATTCCCGACTGACGCGGGTCGTCGCTGTGATCTCCGGTGCGGTGGCACTGCTCCTCACCCCGGTGCTCGCCGCTGGCCTCCCGGTGCTCATCGCCGGCGGCGTCGCCGTCGGTATCGGTATCGCCCTCACCCGCCGCATCGAACCGGACTCCCGACCCCCGACCGCGGACGCGCCATGATCTGGGCGGCTGTACTCGTCGGCTCACTGTCGGCCTATCTGCTCAAGCTCGCCGGCTACCTGATCCCGGAACGATTCCTCGTGTCCCCCACCGTCCGTCGCGTCACCCTGCTCATTCCGGTGTCCCTGCTCGCTGCACTCCTCGTCGTCCAGACCTTCGCGACCAACGAGGGGACTCTCGGCATCGACGCGCGAATCATCGGCCTCGCCGTGGCCGCCATCGCACTCACGTTGCGAGCCCCCCTTCTCGTCGCCGTCCTCGGCGCGGCGGCTTCCGCAGCTCTCGTGCGTGCCCTGGGCTGGCTGCCGTGACAGACGAGCCCCGACCACCGATCTTCGGGTTCATCTTCGCTCCCAAGGCCCCCACACCCGGAGCGCCCCAAATCCGATGGATGCGCATTCCGCCGCGAGGGCCGTGGCGCCTGGCACTGCTGATCCTCACCACTTTGGTGACCGCCTCGCTCGCTGGGAGCGCACTGCTCGGCCTCGCTGGAATCCGCACCCCGCAGGGACTCGCCATCGCGGCAGCGGTGATCGTGACCGGCCTACCGGTGATCGCCGTGCTTGTTCGCGGCTGGATCCACGGCACCTACGTCAATGATTCCGGAGTGCGCATCGTGCGCATGTGGAGCACGCGGTTCGTTCCCTGGTCAGCGATCGAGGAGATCAGCGAGTCGGGCCGACGGCGCCGACATCTCGTGCTGCTCGCCGAGGGCAGGCAGATCACCACGACGATCGGCGACACGACCCTCGATACCGCGCTGCGGCCGCGGGCGTGGGAGTCGGCCGCGGATCGGCTGCGGACCTGGCACCGCGAAGCCGAGCCCCCGAAGGCCGGCTAGGACAGCGGTCCGCCCGATAGCCGGGCCAGCCTGATGGACTCCCCCATCGCCTCACGGGCGCGCCGGCGATCGCGGGCTGCGTCATAGGCAAGGCCCAACCGATACCACCCTCGCCAGTCCTGCGGCTCCCGCTCGACGCGTTCACGCTCACGGGTGAACCACTCCTGTGCCGCATCCGATTCCACGCGACCGGATGCGGTGCGCGGGAAGTCATCGACGGGAAGATCCCCCTCCTCAGCCAGGGTCGAACCGAGGGTCTGCAGCCGTCGCCCGAACACGATCTCCCGCCACACCAGCCAGGCGCCCAGGATCGGAATCGACAAGACGGCCACCCCCAGCAAGACCGTGACGACGTCACCGCTTCCCAGGAACGCTCCGCCCCGAAGACTCGCCAGGATGAGGTATCCCCCGACGGCAGCGGCCATCACGGTCACCCAGATACGGGGGTTCATTCGCCGATCGGCCTCATCATTCGAGGAGATTCTCCAGGCCGATGGTGAGGCCCGGTCGCCCTGTGACCCGGCGGACCGCCAGGAGAACCCCGGGCATGAAGGAGGTGCGATCGAGTGAGTCGTGGCGCAGGGTGAGGATCTCTCCAGGATTGCCGAGCACGACCTCCTCGTGGGCCACGAGACCGCGAAGGCGCACCGAGTGGACCGGTATCCCCTCGATCGAAGCGCCCCGGGCACCGTCGACCGCATCCAACGTGGCATCGGGCATCGGTGCGCTGTGTGCGGCGATGCGAGCAGTCGCGATCATGTGGGCGGTATGGCGCGCTGTACCGCTCGGTGCATCGAGTTTGTCCGGATGATGCGACTCGATGATCTCGACCGACTCGAAGTACCGGGCAGCCTCGGCGGCGAACCGCATGACCAGGACAGCCCCCAGGCTGAAATTGGGGGCGATGATGACACCGACTCCGGGTTCCTCACGCAACAGGCTGCGCACCTCATCGAGGCGCGGTTCAGTGAGTCCTGTCGTTCCCACGACCGCGTGCACCCCGGACCTGATGTAGTACTCCAGGTGCTCCCCGATTGCATCGGGGGTGGTGAAGTCCACCGCGACCTGCGCCCCGGATGACGTGATGCGGTCCATGTCATCGCCGAGATCGATCGCAGCCGCCAGACGCAGATCATCAGCCTCATCGATGGCTCGGCACACCGTCGATCCCATCCGACCGGCGGCTCCGATGACGGCAACGCCCAGGGGATCGCCATTCGAGGTCACCACCCCAGCGTAGTCCCTTCTGCCCTCGTGGACCGATACCGCGAAGATGCATCGCCGATCGCCAGCGCCTAGCGTGTGCCCATGCTGCTGCGCACCCTGATCCCGACGGCCATCACCGGACTGGCGATCTCACTCCTCGGTGCCCCTCCCGTGAACGCCGATGACACCGCCACCGCGAGACTCATCCCAGGATCCACGATCGCAACGGGGGCCCTGCAGGATCTCAGCGCACAGGGCTACACCGAATCCGAGTACGTCGTCACCGTCACCGATCCCCAGGTCTACCGGTATCAGCGCAGCACCACGAAAGTCCGAGCGCGCCCGGCTCCACCGAGCCCCCTGGGTGAGTACCGATCCCGCATCATCGTGCGAGCACCAGCAGATCCCGCAGCGTTCAACGGGCGTGTTCTCGTGGAGATGATGAACACCACCGCACAGGTCGACCTCGACATCGCCTGGCAGCAGGCCCATGACTACCTCATGCGCACCGGCTGGGCCTATGTCGGAATCACCGTGCAGCAGACGGGAATCTCGGCACTCAATCGATTCTCCCGCGATCGCGACCGGTATTCATCCTTGGATCTGAACCTCCAGGTGCCCGCGGCAGCCGCGGATCGATCCAATGGGTTACGTGACCCCTCCATCGCGTGGGACCTCGTCACCCAGGTCGGCCGGCTGCTGTCGTCGCCATCACAGAGCAACCCGCTCGCCGATCTGGACGTGGACGCGATGTTCCTCACCGGACAGTCCCAGATGGCCGGGTACGCGGTCACCTATGTCAACGCGATTCATCCGCGCGAGCAGGTCTACGACGGGTTCCTCATCGCCTACCGCGGCGCCGGTGCGACCAACCTGCGGTACCGGCCCAATGATCCCACCGCGCAGACCTCCGATTCCCGCACGCAACGTCGAGTGAACCGGCGGATCGATCCGGTGATCGTGCTGCAATCAGGATCCGATCCGCTTCGAGGCCCCCAGCCCGGCGCCAAAGCCGACTTCGATGCCACGATCTGGCGCCCGGATGCCACGACCGACACCGACCGGTACCGGCTGTGGGAGGTCACCGGCTCCTCGCACAACGACCGATGGGGTTCGCAGCAGGCGCTGGGCATCCTCCGCCGCGACTACGGTTTGCCCTTCCTTCCTCGCTGCGACTGGTCCGCACCGGCCGGTGTGAACGATTTTCCTGCGCGCATGGCGTGGCACTCGGCGTTGAATGCGTTGGCTGGCTGGGCGCAGGACGGTGTACCAGCGCCGACGGCTCCCCGCATCGAACGTGATGGAGAAGGCGCCCCCGTGCTCGATGAGGAGGGCAATGCCCTCGGTGGTCTGCGTCTGCCACGCATCGAGGTGCCGGTCGCCGTCTACGAGCCCATCAGCCCGGGGGCGCTGTTCTGCCCTCTCACCGGCACCCAGACCCCGTTCTCCGACATCGACCTGCTCGAGCGCTACCCCACGGTCGAGGACTACGTCGATCAGGTGCGCAGGAGCGCGGCGATCTCCGTCGCCGAAGGTTTCCTGCTGCCCGAGGATGCCGAGGCGCTCATCGATTCGGCCACCCGAGGACCGCAGGTGGAAGCCGAGACCATCCGGGAATACTGAGGGCGCAACGACATCGGTCACCTACCCGATGTCCCACAAACCGGACGTCTCACATACCGGATGCCAGATTGACCACGTGGTCTTCGTCCACCGGCCCGATCACGGCGACGGTCGGCGGCTCGCGCAACAGTGTCGACGCCACCGTCTGCACATCCTCGGGTGTCACCGCATCGATGCGTTCGAGCACCTCACCCATCGCCGGCACCCGACCATGGAGCAGTTCGGCTTTGCCGATCCGGCTCATGCGTGCCCCGGTGTCCTCCTGTCCGAGCACCAGTTGCCCGGTGACCTGTCCCCGACCCCGGCGGAGTTCCTCGTCGGTGAGGCCGGACTCGGCGACCTCGACCAGTGTCTGGCGAGCCAGCGACATGACCTCATCGACCTTGCGGGGCAGGCACCCGGCGTAGACGCCGACCATCCCCGTATCGACGTAGTGGGTGGAGAAGGAGTACACCGAATAGGCCAGGCCACGGTCTTCACGGATCGACTGGAACAGCCGAGAGGACATCCCCCCGCCAAGCGCCGCATTCAACACAGCGAGGGAATAGCGCCGGTCGTCATGCCGTGACAATCCCGTGTGAGCGAGGACCACATTGGCCTGCTCGATGGGTCGATGCTGGACCCTCACCGGAATCGATCCGGTGCGTCGAAGGCGACGGGCAACAGCCAGTGCAGGCTCGGAATCCTCGGCCTCCTCAAAGCGAGGAAGGGAGTCCCGGACAGCACGCACCACGGCGTCATGGTGCACATTCCCCGCGACGGCGATGACGATATTGGCCGGTGTATAGCGACCGCGGTAGAAGCCACGGATTCCCCGTGCAGATAGCGCGGTGATCGAATCGATGGTTCCCAGAATCGGTCTACCTAGAGGGGTATCACCGAAGTGCGCCGACATCACCAGTTCGTGGACCCCGTCGGACGCATCATCCTCAGACATCGCGATCTCTTCGAGGATCACTCCACGCTCACCCTCGATATCGCGTGCGGTCAAGGCACCCTCACTGATGAGGTCGCAGACCACATCGATCGCCAGCCTGTAGTCACGATCGAGGACTCGCGCGTAGTAGCACGTGTATTCCTTCGTGGTGAACGCGTTCATGTCACCACCGACCGCCTCGATCGCCGAGGAGATCTCCCACGCCGACCGCTTCGCGGTGCCCTTGAACAGCAGATGCTCCAGGAAATGCGCTGCCCCGAGCTGCTGCGTGGTCTCATCGCGGGATCCGACACCGATCCAGGCACCCACGGCCACGCTGCGAACGCCCGGCACATGCTCGGTGACAATCCGCAGACCATTCCCCAACGTAGTGCGGCGCACCACCGACCCATCGCCCTCGTCGAGGAGGGTCCGGGTGGTGGCGCGCCGCTTCATGGTCGTGAGCAGATCGCCCTATTCGGAGGCAGACTCGGCGAGGACAGGCTGGAGGCTGAGTTTTCCGCGCTGATCGATCTCCTTGATCTCGACCTGCACCTTGTCACCCACCTTGAGGACATCCTCGACGTTCTCGATCCTCTTCTGGCCTGGCGCGAGCTTCTTGATCTCCGAGATATGAAGCAGCCCATCGCGGCCGGGAACGAGAGAGACGAAAGCCCCGAAGGTCGTCGTCTTCACGACCGTCCCGAGGTAGCGTTCGCCGACCTCGGGCATCGTGGGATTCGCGATCGCGTTGATCTTCGCCCGAGCAGCCTCGGCCGCATCGCCCTCGGTCGCACCAATGTGGATCGTGCCGTCATCCTCGATCGTGATCGTGGCGCCGGTGTCCTCCTGGATCTGGTTGATGATCTTGCCCTTCGGCCCGATCACCTCACCGATCTTGTCGACCGGGATCGTGATGGAGATGATCCGCGGAGCGAAGGGTGACATCTCGTCCGGCGAGTCGATGGCCTCGGCCATGACCTCGAGGATCGTCATCCGGGCATCGCGTGCCTGGCTCAAGGCGCCCGCGAGGACGGATGCCGGGATGCCGTCGAGCTTGGTATCCAACTGGAGCGCGGTCACGAACTCCTTCGTACCGGCGACCTTGAAATCCATGTCACCGTACGCATCCTCGGCACCGAGGATGTCGGTGAGTGCCAGATACTCCGTCGCCCCGTCAACCTCACCGCTGACCAGTCCCATGGCGATACCCGCGACGGGAGCCTTCAACGGAACACCCGCGTTGAGCAGGGACATCGTCGACGCACACACCGAACCCATCGACGTCGAGCCATTGGATCCGAGGGCTTCCGACACCTGTCGGATGGCGTAGGGGAACTCATCCCGGGTAGGCAACACCGGCATGAGCGCGCGCTCAGCAAGCGCCCCGTGGCCGATCTCGCGCCGCTTCGGACTACCCACACGACCGGTCTCACCCGTCGAATACGGAGGGAAGTTGTAGTTGTGCATGTAACGCTTGCGGGTCTCCGGCGACAGGGTGTCCAACTGCTGCTCCATGCGCAGCATGTTCAACGTGGTGACACCCAGGATCTGAGTCTCACCTCGCTCGAACAGCGCTGATCCGTGAACCCGAGGAAGGACATCGACCTCCGCCGACAGGGTGCGGATATCGGTCGGTCCGCGGCCATCGATGCGCACCTTGTCACGCAGGATGCGCTGTCGCACCTGCTCCTTCGTGACACTGCGCACCGCAGCGGACAGCTCCTTCTCGCGACCCTCGAACCGATCGCCGAGTTCGCCCAGAACGCTCACCTTGATCTGATCGAGTGCATCCTCACGCTCCGCCTTGCTCACGATCGTCATCGCCTCAGCAATTCGATCCGTCGCGATCGAAGCCACTGCCTCGTACGCATCGTCGGAGTAGTCGAGGAAGACCGGGAATTCCTGCACCGGCTTGGCCGCAGCCGCCGCCAACTGCTCCTGGGCCTCACACAGCACCCGGATGAACGCCTTCGCTGCCTCGAGGCCCTCTGCGACGACCTCCTCGGTCGGAGCTGTCGCCCCATCACGCACCAGGTTCAAAGTGGACTCAGTGGCTTCAGCCTCGACCATCATGATCGCGACGTCGTCACCCACCACACGACCGGCAACCACCATGTCGAACACAGCGCGCTCAAGATCCGAGTGACGGGGGAAGGCCACCCACCGACCATCGATGAGCGCCACACGCACACCCCCGATCGGGCCACTGAACGGCAAGCCCGACAACTGGGTGGACGCCGACGCCGCATTGATCGCCAGCACGTCATAGAGATCATCAGGATTCAAGGCCAGGACCGTGATCACGACCTGGACCTCATTACGCAAGCCCTTCACGAACGTCGGACGCAAAGGCCGGTCGATCAGGCGGCAGGTGAGAATCGCATCCTCACTCGGGCGACCCTCCCGACGGAAGAACGAACCAGGGATGCGGCCAGCGGCATACATCCGCTCCTCGACATCCACGGTCAACGGAAAGAAATCGAAATGCTCCTTCGGCGACTTCGACGCGGTCGTCGTGCTCAGCAGCATCGTGTCATCGTCGAGGAACGCAGAAACGGCACCGCCGGCCTGGCGTGCCAGCCGACCGGTCTCGAAACGCACGGTACGCGAACCGAACGGTCCGTTGTCCAGGACTGCCTCAGTAGTAGTAATAGTGGACCCGTCCACGGGTTGCTCCTTATCAGGTGGGATCGAACACGGTTCGATCGCTCATGTCGAGAAGAACGGACGCGTCGCCCGCTCCCATCGAGGTCTTCACCGTGGAGCACCCGGCCGGTCTTCGATCGAGGCCCACGGGCGAACCCGCCCGGAAGCCACTACCGAGGACCGACGACTCAAGCCTCCGTCGATGAACCCTCACGAATATTCGGTTATTCCCCCGTCCTGCCCCTACCGGCGCAGGCCATTCCTATCCCGTCCTGCCCCTACCGGCGCAGGCCATTCCTATCCCGTCCTGCCCCTACCGGCGCAGGCCGAGTTTTTCGATGATCGCCCGATACCGGGTGATATCCACCTCAGCCAGGTACTTCAACAACCGACGACGCTGACCCACCAGAGCCAGCAGCCCACGGCGGGAGTGATGGTCGTGCTTATGCGACTTCAGATGCTCGGTGAGGTCGGTGATGCGACGGCTGAGCATCGCGATCTGCACCTCGGGGCTGCCCGTGTCAGTCGGGCTGGATCCGAATTCGGAGATGATCTGCGCCTTGGTGGCGGTATCGAGCGGCACGTGATGTTCCTGTCTTTCGTAGGGCGCGCGCCCTAAGGCGCCTCGGCCCGGGCAGGGAGCCCGGGACTGTCACGAATCCCAGGGCGCCCGCCCCGGAACCGTCAACGCCCAGGGTATCAGGGGGCGTCTTGAGAGGTGATCTGCGCCGCGCGGTGCACATCCTCACCCATCTGGGCGACCAGATCCGCAATCGAATCGAAGACCGCCTGCCGGCGAATCAACTCGATGAACTCCACACCCACGCGATGTCCGTATAGATCCAGATCATCACGGCCCAGGACATATGCCTCCACCGTGCGCTGCTCCCCCGCGAACTGCGGATTAGTCCCCACAGACACCGCAGCCGGCCAGCGCTGGTCACCATCGAGCACCCAAGCTGCGTACACGCCATCACCAGGAACCGCGAAGCCTGGACCGGTGTCGACATTGGCCGTGGGATAGCCCAGTTCACGACCGCGTCGCTCACCGCTCACCACCACTCCATCCAGCCGGTGGGGTCGACCGAGAACCTGGCGCGCCCTGGCGACATCACCGGAGTCGATCGAGGAACGCACGAAGGTCGACGACCACACCAGATCCGCAGCGTCGGGGAATCTCTCCGTGACCAGGGCTACCTCGTCGACATCGAAGCCCCGCTCACGTCCGATCGCGCGGAACTGCTCGACATCTGCCGTCGCCCCCCTACCGAATCGGAAGTTGCTTCCGGCCACGAACAGGTCGACCGTACGTCCGCCGAGCACATCGTCGATCAACCGATCCACGAACTGCGTCGGAGACAACTGCGAGAAGTCCCGATCGAAGGCGAGCACCGCGACCTCATCAGCCCCGGCCTGCAGCAGGAGCTCACGTCTGCGCTCGACACCGGTGAGCATGAGCGGGGCTTGATCGGGCCGCAGCACCGCAGCGGGGTGCGGATCGAAGGTGACGGCGATCACCTCGCGTGCTCCCGAGGCACCCTCTTCCAATGATCGACGCACCGCACGGTCCACCAGCGCCTGGTGCCCGCGGTGCACTCCATCGAAGACCCCGATGACCACCACTCGCACGGGTGAACCATTCCACACCGTGGGGAGCATGCGACGATGAGGCCGCTCGTCACTACGCTGCGCGGGTGGTAGGAGCATCAACCCGAGCGAGCGGCCGATCGTCACCGCAGGCACCAGGGAGGATCCGTCGTGGCTGAACGACTCATCCTCCACATCGGCACGCAGAAGTCGGGCACGACCTACCTGCAGCGCATCCTGGAGAACCTCTCCCCCCAACTGCGCAAGAAGGGGGTGCTCTACCCCATCAGGCTGGTCGGGAAGAAGTCCGTGCTCAACCATGAGGCCGCCGCGTACGGTCTCCTCGGCACCGCTGCCTTCCCCTGGGTCCCGCCGCACCGGGCCCAGGCGCAAGCCGATGCCTGGGCCTCCCTGGTCGAGAAGGTCCGCCGGTGGGACGGCACCGCCATCGTCTCCGGCGAAGCACTGTCGGTGATCGGCGCAGATTCAGCGGCACGTCTCGTCGAGTCCCTGGGTGTCGAACGCACGCAGATCGTGATCACCGCCCGCGATCTCGGGCGAGTACTTCCCAGTTCGTGGCAGCAGCACATTCGCAACGGTCGGTCGACCACCTTCACCAGCTACCTCAAGCAATTGCAGCGCCTGCGGGGTGAAGGTGGCCCGGCCGAGCGACGCGCTGAATGGGAGCGTGACCCTGAGCAGACCTTCTGGCGGGCCTACGCCATCGGCGCTCTCGCCTCACGCTGGGCACCTCTGGCTGAGTCTGTGCACGTCGTCGGCGTGCCGCGACGAGGAGGGGATCCCGATGAGCTGTGGCATCGGTTCATCCGCGCGGTCGGCATCGATGATGTCGCCCCCCGGACACCACCGGCCGTCGACACCGTAGCCGCGAACGTCGGCATCACCGAGCCGGAGACACTGGTCCTGGCCAGTCTGAATAGAGCGTTGGACGCCACCGACCTCGTCGAATCCCGGCGACGAGCGATCCGAGGTCGGATCGTGCGCGAGGCCTTCGTTCCGCGTGCAGAACGCGGACGCCGGGTGACGCTTCCCCCGGAGTGGGGTCCGATAGTGAGCACCTGGGCGAGTGACGATCTCGAGGAACTTCTCACCGGCGGTGCCCACCTGGAGGGCGATCCGGCCGACCTCCTCGTGGAACCCGATGCGATCGGCAGTGGTCAGCACAGCGCCGAGGAGATTGCGGACGCCGCCGGAGTCGCCCTCGCACTGCTGGGAGCTGCGATTCCCGAGGAGCAGCCAGAACCCGACCGGGGTCGTCGCAGGCCCTAGACTCACCTGCGTGCTGGTCGTCGTCTGCGGAATGCATCGCTCAGGCTCCACCCTGGTGTGGCAGATCACCCGCCTGCTCCTCGACGGCAATCCGGGCCTGCGCAATCCCCGCGGCATCTCCACCACCGAGTTCCCCGCCGCCGCCGCCGACGGGTCGGATCTACTCATGGCCAAGGTGCACTTCAGGCCCTCCATGCCGCGTGAGGACTTTCCCGACGACGGGGCGAAATACCTGTACACCTTCCGCGACCCCCGCGATGTCATCGCCTCGCTGTATCGCAAGGCTCGTTTGAAGCCCGAACACCCCGATCGCGGAGCCCGAAACTCCCGCCTGACGGTTCGCCGCGAATTACGAGGTGACGCTTTCTGGCGATCGAAGCCCGGCGTATGGGTACGCCGGTACGAGGATTTCAAGGATGACGTTCCCGCCCTCATCCGCGACCTCGCCGGCTACCTCGGTGTGCCGATCGATGACCAGCGGGTGGCCGAGATCACCGCGGAGGTCGATCTGGCAGCACAGGCTGAACGGGCCGTTCAAGCCAAGAGGCACGGCGTCGACGATGACCTTCGGGTGACCTCCAACCACATCACTGACGGGCGACAGGGGGCATGGCGCGACACGCTCACCGATGCCGAGGTCGTGGCCATAGAGGGAGAGTCGGCCCTGTGGCTCGTCGAGCACGGGTACCAGGTCGAAACGGCGGTCGGGCGCCGCAAAACCGCGCCCAAGACGACACCGGGTGACCAGAAGCGAGCGGCCGAGAAACGTCGTCGCGAGCGAGCCGAACGGGCCGCTGCTGAGGCTGCAGCCGCCGGCCGCGCAGCGCTCCCCTGGGCTGTCGGAGCTGGTGCACTGCTCCTGACCGGTGCGCTCACCGGTCGCCGCCAGGCTCTGCTGGGCCTGGGATTCATGGGCGCCGGGGCCGCCTGCGGTGCCTGGGGTGCCTACCGACTGGGCCAGCGGCGTGTTCCGCTACGCCGTGTCGCCCGGTCCCTCATCGGCTCTGCTCGGCGCCGCCCAGCTCTCTAGCACGGCGACGAACGCTGGGCCATCCACATTCCAATCGGCATGCTCAGCAACCCAGGCCCGCCCCGCACGTGCCATCTCCTCGCGCCCGGCATCGTCACCCGCCAGCCTCAGCGCTGCATCAGCAGCCGCCTGTGCGTCGTCGAAGGGCACGACGATTCCGCCCTGGGAGTCCTCCACCATCTGGCACGCCAGGGGTAACGGCGTGCTGATCACGGGAACGCCCTGAGCGAGGTACTCCATGATCTTGGTGGGTCGGGAGTGTCGGTAATTGGGTTCGTCCCGCAGTAACGACAGACCGGCTGTCGCTCCCTGGATGATCGAGAGGGCCTCAGGATTAGGCAGGTACCCGTGCCAGTTCACCTCCCCGCGGCTGTGCGCTTCGAGCAGGAGTGGCCGCATCGTCTCATCGGCGTGGCCGATCACATGGACGATCATCCGACCGCTCAGGATGCGTCCCACCTCGACGATGGATTCGCCTCCGCGGGCCTTCGTGACATGGCCGACGTACACGACCCGGTCGCGTCCTGATGCGGGTACCTCCAGTGGGATCGGTGTCGAGTTGGGGACAACAGGATGCGTCCGCGTGAATCGCGAAGCGTAGGAGTTCTCGGCGAGAAGGAGGTGCCAGTGGCGTTCCGCCCACCCTTCCGCTCGGCGCACGGCATGTGCGACCGCAGGTCGAAGCGGGGTGGGCAGCCATCCCTTCAGGCTCACCGCGGCGGCGGTGTCCTCGTGGACGTCCCACACGATGCACGGATGGTGCAGGTCCCAGGCCGCAAGGAGCAGTTCCGGACAGTGCAGCAACACCACGTCATGCGCACCCGCCTCACGTCGGATGATGCGACGCGCCGCTTTCAACGCCGCGAGACGCCGCCGACCCTGGGCGGCTGGAATATCCAGCACCGTCAGGCCTGCGACGTCCTTCGGTCTGGCCACACCGAAGGAATCGAATGGTGCGATGTAGGTGACCTCGTGGCCTGCCGCGAGCAGCGCGCCGATCTGGCGTGCATACACCCGCGCATCGCGTGGTTCGTGCACCACGGTCGCGACGAGGACCCGCACTAAAGCGACCCCGAGTCGGTGAAGGAGTCCTCATCGTCATCCATCTCGACCTCGTTGCGTTCACGACGCTTGCGTCGTCGCTCCTTGCGCGACTTTCGACTCTTCAGACCGAATCTCGCCTCGTACTCGGGAACGATGTCCTCGGGATCTCCGTCGGCGATGATCTGCCCCTCGTCCAGCCAGATCACTCGATCACAGGTCTCCTTGATGGCTGACATCGAGTGGCTGACCAGGAAGATCGTGTCGGCATCCTCGCGCAGCCGCTGGATGCGTTCGGCGCTTCGTTTGAGGAACTCACCATCGCCCGTCGCGAGCGCCTCGTCGATGAGCAGGATCTCCCGCGGAACAGAGGAGGCGATCGCGAACTTCAATCGCGCACCCATGCCCGAGGAGTACGACCGCATCGGCAGATAGACCGCGTCCCCGATGCCGGAGAACTCCACGATGTCATCGAACTTCGCCCGCACGTCGTCTGGCGAAAGGCCGAGGGCGAGCAGGCCCAATTCGATATTGCGGGCTCCGGGCAGGGATTTCACCAGGGCGGAGTTGACCCCCAGCAGCGTGGGTTGACCGTCGGCGTAAACCCGGCCCTGGGCTGGCGGCAGCAATCCGGCGATAGCGCGCATCAGCGTGGACTTCCCGGCGCCGTTCTTGCCGATGACACCGATGGCTTCACCCTGTCGGGCGACGAAACTCACCCCGGCGACAGCCCGCACCTCGCGCTTGATCGGGATCGGGCGTTTCATCCGCAGCCGCCGAAGCCCGGACGCAGGCGGCGCTGGTGGCGTGGTCCACAGTCGATAGACCACATGCAGGTCGTCGACGATGATCTTCAAAGGCGCGTCGGATGGAGTCGGCGCCGGTCGGATCTCGTCGTCATCCGAAGCGGGTGCTGGGAACTCAGCCACGGCCATACCGGCCCTCCCCCCTCCAGAAGAACCACAGCCCGAGGGGGAGCATGACGACCGCCCAGATCGCGGCGACGATCCAGTTGAAAGCCCCACCCGGGGAGAAGTAGCTGTTCATCAGACTGTCGCGCATGATGTTCAAGAACACGGTGGGCGGATTGATCTCGACGATGAACACCGCCCAGGGTGGTAGCCCGAGGCGGTCGAGGCGGTCCGCGATCGGAATCATCACACCCGACGCATAGCCCCAGATCCGCAGGATGTAGGGCAGCACATCCGAGACATCTTCGACGGCAGCCACAACGCGAGCGAGGATGAATGCCATGCCGATGGAGAACATCGTGATGAGCACCAGGGCGACCGGCGCCAGCAACCAGTTGACCGTGATCGCCTCACCCGTGACAAGAAGGATCGCCACCATGATCGGCAGGGAGATGAAGAACACCCGCAACTGCTTGACCACCACGGCCAGGGGGAGAACCGCGCGCGGGAAGTGGATCGCCCGTACCAGGCCGAGATTGCTGGAGATGCTGCGTGAACCCGCCGTGATGGACTGACGGATCAGGGCGAAGGAGAACACGCCGACGGCGAGGAATCCGGTGTAGTTGACCACACTTCCTCGACCGCCGAGCAGATACCCGAACAGGAACCAGTACACGGCCATCGTGAACACCGGATCGAGGACCTGCCACAGCTGGCCCAACCTGCTCTTGGAGTTCTCCGACTCCATCTTGGCCCCCGCGAACGCGCGCAGGAAGGCCCGTCGGCGCCAGATGGACACGAGGTACTCACCGAATCGCGGCCGGGAATCGACCGCCCGCAGCCCCGCCCGCTCAGCGAGTTCACTGGCGGGCACCTGTCGACCATCGACCTCGATCAGAGCCGCACCGCCTTCGGGTGGGTCGTCACCCCTCTGGTGTCGAGGAACGCCTGCGCCGTGGATGCCAGCTCGTCGACGTCATAGGACCGGTGATTCTGCAACAGCAGCACAGCATCTGCTTCGGCAACGGCTGACAGCAGGTCGGGGACGCAGGACAGGGTCGACGATCCCAACTTCCACTTCTCGACCAGGGGATCGTGGAACACCACCTCGGCACCCTTGTCCATCAACTGCGTCGCGATGGGGCGTGCGGGTGATTCGCGCTGGTCAGCGATATCAGGCTTGTAGGTCACTCCGAGCAGGCAGATCGATGCTCCCCGCAGCGCCTTTCCGCTGTCATTCAGCAGATCCTGTACGCGCCGCACGACGTAGGCGGGCATTCCGGCGTTGATCTCCTGGGCCAACTCCACGAAGCGGAAGGGGTACCCGAGTTTGGCCTGCACCTGGTAGGACAGATAGTTGGGATCGATCGGGATGCAGTGGCCGCCGACTCCGGGACCGGGGTAGAAGGCCTGGAATCCGAAGGGCTTGCTCTTCGCCGCGTTGATGACATCCCACAGATCGATGTCGAGTTCGTGACAGAACCTCGCCATCTCGTTGACCAGCGCGATATTGATGTGCCGATACGTGTTCTCCAGAAGTTTGGCCATTTCGGCCTCGCGGGTACCCCGAGTGGTCACCACGGTGTCGACGAACCGGCCGTAGAACGAGGCAGCCGCCTCGGTGCAGGCCTCGGTGTGTCCGCCGACGACCTTCGGGGTGTTGCGCATGCCGAAGGTCTCATTGCCCGGATCGATGCGTTCAGGGCTGAAGGCGAGGTGGAAATCACGTCCGGCCACGAGGCCGGTCGCCTCGAGGATCGGGCGGACCTCATCGGAGGTGGTGCCCGGATAGGTGGTGGATTCCAAGATCACCAACTGCCCCGTCGTCAGATGGGAGGCGATGGCCGACGCTGCGGAGTGCACGGCACCCAGGTCCGGGCCTCCCTCCGGGGTCAACGGGGTCGGGACGCAGATGACGACCGTTCCTGCATCGGCGATGACCGCGGGATCGGTGGTCGCCTCGAAACCCGACTCGAGCATGCGCTGCACATACGCGTCGGCCAGGTCGTCCACATGCGAGCGGCCGGAGTTCAGACCCTCGACCACACCGGCTGACACATCCAGACCGACCACCGACAGCCCGGCCCGGGAGGCTTCCTGGGCGAGCGGAAGGCCGACGTACCCCATCCCGATCACCACGAGGTCTGGTGTCTGGCTCCCCATGGGGACCTCCGCTCCTGCTGATCGACTGACCTCATGCGCCGCGGGACTCGCCGGGCACGGGCGCGGTGTGCTGGGGAACAACCCGGTGGTCAGGACCCGTCCACGCCCAGGAAAGCGTACGCGTTGGCGTACCCGGCCATCACGGAAGGCCACGTTCGACACGCCCGGACCCACTCCCGCGCCTGCACCCCTGCCTCCTGCCGACGGTGCAGGTCAGCCCACTGCCCCACCGCACTCGCCCATTCCCGGGGATCGTCCCCGGCCACGAGGGCGGAGCCCGGTCCCAGCACCTCGGCCACCGCGGGCAGATCACTGCCCACGACCGGCACCCCCCTCGCCTGGGCCTCCAGGGGTTTCAACGCCGTCACCCGCGCGGTGATCGGATCACTACGCCGCGGCAGCAGGAAGACATCGAGGGCGTCGAGGTAGTCGAGCACCTGCCCGACCGGCACCCGTCCCGGTGCGTGGTAGGGAACCCCCAGTTCGTCAGCCAGCCCGATCACCCCCGTTCGCTCAGGTCCGTCCCCCACCAGCAGCACACGCGCATCGAGTCCCTGTTGGCGCAGGACCTGCGCGGTCCGGATGATCGTGCCGAGGCCTTCATAGGAGTACATCGTCGTCACCGTGCCCAGCAGGAGGTCACCGCCCTCGATCCCCTTCCTCTCTCGAGCAACCTGCTGTGGCGTCGACGTGGTCACGTACTCCTCGGGGACCCCGTTGGGTACCACGAATATCCGTTCGGGATCCACGCCCTGCTCGCACAGGGCCTCGCGCATCGACTCGCCGAGGGTGGTGACGGCATCGGCAGCGAGCAGGACCTCGCGATGGCGCTCGTGCATCCATCGGAACGCATCGCTACCGCGTGCTTCGTCGCCACCGTGCTTGGACAGCCAACTCTCCTCGGGCAGTGTGCGAGCCTCGTAGGCCACCGGCAGCCCCATTCGACGCCCGACCTCCAGCGCCGCGCGAGCGTTGATGTGATCGGAAGCACCATGCAGCACATGCGGTTTCCACCGCTCGACCTGTCGGTGCAGCAGGTGGGCATAGACCGAGGGGATGTGCGTCGGCGCGGGCATCCAGGCGGGAAGGAGGGGCAGGTAGTGGACCCCGTCATACCAACGATCGACCTCGGGCAGCACCTCGCCGTGAAAGACCGGGAATCCCGGTCGGGTGGCGACGGCGACCTGCCAGCCCCGTTCCTGCTGCGCGTTCGCCACCCGATGTGTGCGGATCGTCGACCCCGCCTGCACGTGTGGGAGCGCATTCGTCACCACGTGCATGATGCGCAGCGGGGCACCCTGCGTTCCCCGATCACCTCGACCCCTGCCGGTGCCGTCGTCCCCGAAGGTCTTGGGGCGGGACTCCCGCTCCGAT
>CBFHQG010000006.1:17534-45600 GCA_965657825.1 Actinomycetes bacterium
AGCGTCACGCAGCACCTCCGCCTCACGTTGAGCCGCTCGCACCTGACGGCGCTGAGCACGGGACTGAGGCGTTGTCGAGGCCACGTCCGCAAGATCGCCGCTGAGGCGTCGGATGGCCAACGATGCGGCGACGTGATCAGCGGGGTACACGACCGAAGCTGCTGCGTCTCGCGCATCCTCCAGCCGGTCCTCGGCAGCCGCGCGCTCCACCCGGGTCAGCGGCTTGTCCACGGCAGGATCCCACCGGCGCAGGGCCGGCACCGCCCGGACCGTCGCGCTCCAGCCTCGCCAGGGATCCTCCGCGAAACGACGGATCCCTCCGCTGATCAGCAGGGGCACCCCCCGCCATGAACGTCTGACCGGCACCGCTTGAGACTATCCGCCGCGCTGCCGGGACCGCCGTCACAACTCCCGCTGCTTCTGGGATAGTTAGCGCGATGACCCTGCTGCATGTGACCGGCGCGAGGCCGAATTTTCCGAAAGCGGCACCCGTGATCGCACGGCTCGCCGAGTTCGGGGTCTCCCAGCGCCTGGTCCACACCGGTAAGCACTATGACGATCGACTCTCGGAGATCTTCTTCCGCGAACTCGATCTGCCCCGTCCCGACGTGAACCTCGGCGTCGGGTCCGGTTCGCACGCCCAGCAGACCGCAGCCCTTCTCACCGGGCTGGAGAGCGAGATCCTGAACACCCGACCCGACCTCGTCATCGTCTACGGAGATGTCAACTCCACCATGGCCGCCGCGATCGTCGCAGCGAAACTCCAGGTACCGGTTGCCCATGTGGAGGCAGGACTTCGCAGTTTCGACATGTCGATGCCCGAGGAGATCAATCGCAAGGTCACCGACAGCCTGTCGGATCTGTTGTTCGTGACCAGCCCTGAGGCGATCGCCCATCTTGCCCATGAAGGCGTACCCCCCGAGCGGATCCACCTGGTCGGAAACCCGATGATCGATACGCTCCTGGCTCATCGGCACCGACTCGATAGCGAAGCCGCACGCGGCAGGCTGGGACTACCCGAGGACTATCTGGTCGCGACCTTGCACCGCCCCGGCAACGTCGACGACCCGGAGGTCGCTGCTGAGCTCGTCGCTGTCGTCCATCAGGCCGCCGCGCTGGCGGACATCGTGCTTCCCCTGCATCCTCGCGGGCGCGCGATCCTCGAGGCGCTGGGCATCGGGGATCATCCCCGCGTCCACGTCGTCGAGCCGCTCGGATACCTGGAGTTCATGTCCCTGGTCGTCGGTGCGCTGGCGGTCATCACCGATTCCGGTGGGGTGCAGGAGGAGACGACCGTACTAGGGGTGCCCTGCCTGACGCTTCGGCCGAATACCGAGCGCCCCATCACCATCACGCACGGCAGCAATCAACTGGTGACGGTCTCCAGTGTGGGTCCAGCGTTACGCAAGGCGGTCGAGGATCGTCGCGCGCAGCCAGACCGTCTCGCCCCACCCGCGATCGTTCCCCCGCTGTGGGATGGACATGCCGGCGCCCGGATCGCGAGCACCATCCTCGACTGGCTCGACACTCCGACCACGCGATGACCGATTCCCCGATCTCGGATTCACAAGCCCTCGACGGCGGCACCGTCGTCGAGGCACCGGAGAGTCAGCGCCTCGCGAAACTCAACGGTGAGAATGCGCGGCTGCGCTCGGAGATCCGACAGGCACTCACCCGGGCTCAGCGGGCCGAAGCAGACGCGAAGCGGGTCCGGGCCTCCACCAAGTTCGCCGTCGGTGATCTGCTGGTGAAGGCGGCACGTCAGCCTCGTCGCCTCGTGCTTCTTCCCCGCGACATGGTGAGGCTGTATCGCCTCCGCCGCCATCGCCGACGCGAGCCGGAGCAGCCTGAGGTTCCGGTATCGGCCATGCGTGCTCGTCGCAGTGATCTCTCCGACGAGGTCGCGGCCCGCCTGCTTCTCCCTCGCCTCGGCCAACGATCGACGGCGCCCCTGTCGATCGCCGGAGCACTCGACCCGCTCACCGCCGCCGCGTGGTCCCCGTGGGCGGCGGTGACACCGGTGCTGCCGCACGAAGCCGGCACCTTGATCGCGGAAGTCGATCCGGATATCGCCGTGATCGATACCGCAACGGCGCTTCCCCTGGGATCCTGGTCGCACCTGGGCAATCCCTCGGCCGCAGATCGGGCCCTGGCCGCACATGCCCTGATCTCAGCAGCCCGGGGCAACGGCCGACCGGTGATGCTCCTACGTGGCCCGGGTGACAACCCGGGGTTCGATGCGATCGCCGCGCGCTGCGACTACGTCGTGGACATCCCGGGTCGTCCTCCTGGACGCATCGTCAACCCCTCATGGAACCCCGGTGTCGATCTCGGGCTCGTGCAGCGAGTCCGTCCCGACATGCTGAATCCGGTGTCCTCAGACCACGCCTCGGCACCGTATGAACGTTCCGGCGTTCATCTGACCGCCATGCCCGGCCGAGCAGACCGAAGCATCGAGACCGCATGGCGTGAGCTACTGCACGAGCGCGGGATCCATCGCGTCGACTGCGATCCCTCTGCGCCTGTCGTCACCACCTTCGAGCAGATGCTGCGCCAGTGCTCCGTCGTGGCCGTGCATGCTCGTGTCAGTGACCACATGATCGGTGCCCCCGCCCCCGCACTTGCTGCTCTTCTCACCGGCTGCCGTCTCGTGGCACCGGATGATCCCGACCTCAGGCAGGTGCTCGGACTGCGAACGGATCAGGATCCCCACACCCTGGGATGGTTCACCTATCCGGCAGGCGATGGGGACGCTGCCCGCGCGGCCCTCGAGTCGGCGCTCACCGCTGCACCCCTCGATGTCCATCGACGCTGGCAGGTATGGCGAGCGCTGTCGGAGCGCGCGAGCGCGGTGTCCGCCTGGGCAGATGTGGTCGACGAACTGGGGCTCGGCTGCCGGCCTTCAGCGGCGCGCGATGCCGCCCTACTGGTGGTCTCGGCCGATGCTCCTGTCGATGACCAGCGCCCGGCTTTGATCGCTGCTCTCTCACGCCAGACCTGCCCGCCCAGAGAGATCGTCTGCGCTCGGGACCATGCCGACTTCTGGCAGCACTTCATCAGCGACCTCCCCGGCTCGGACATCGTCGTCCACTCGATCTCAACGACCGGTGACGCCGACGTGATCCGCTCGCGGGCAGCCCAGGCCATCACGAGTCCTCTGCTCATCGACGTGACTCCCGCGACTCTCGTCGATCTCGCCGGTGAGGCCCTGCAGGATGTGATCCTGGCTCACGAGCTGGCCGATGGTGCATCCGTCGAACTTGGCGTCGGCTCTGCAACCGCCTCCGTCCGGGTCATCAGCCGCACCGAAGCGCTGCAGCCGACATCGACGCCGGTGATCACGATCGACCACCCGGGGTGGGGTTCATGACAGCCTCCCGCCCGATCGACGCCGTCGTGTACGGCGACGTCAACCTCAATATCCTCGATGGGTCAGCGATCTGGGTGCAGTCGATGACCGAGGCGCTCTCCCGCGCCGGGGTCCGCGTCCGAGTGCTGCTCAAGGCGCCGATCACCACTGATCGGCTCATCGCACCGCTCAGGGAACTCCCGGGCGTGGAGGTCATCGACCCCTTCACCGGTGGGCTCGCCCCAGATGGCGAGCCCCTGACCACACCGGCCGCTGTCAGCATCCTGTGCGAGCTCGATCAGCGACGCCGCGCCGATCTGATCGTGGTGCGCGGGCTGCGCCTGGTCTCCGGGGCCGCTCGCAACGACCAATTGGCCGGGCGTCTGTGGACCTATCTGACCGACATTCCCCAATCGGTGGAGAAGGTATCCGAAAGCATTCGCGACACACTGTCCGACATCGCAGGAGCGAGTCGCTTCATGCTGTGCCAGACCGAGGAACTGCGCTGTCACCTCGAGGCCCTCGTGCCGAGCGCGGCCGGGCGATGCATCCTGTGGCCCCCGATTGTGCCCGCACCTGATTTCCCGCTTCCCGATCGAGGACATCCAGGAGCTGGTGACCGTGATGGAGAGCATCGACCAGGCACGTCGGATCGGCCGGTTCGACTGGTGTACACCGGTAAGTTCGCCGCAGCATGGAACACCCTGGAGATGACGCAACTGCCAGCCGCTTTGCGGACCGCTGGCATCACCGCCGAACTCCACATGGTGGGCGACAAGATCCACGACGAGAACGACATCCCCGGATGGTCGGATCGCATGCGCCAGGCACTTCGCTCCACCGATGGGGTCATCTGGCACGGCGGCCTCCCCCGCCAGGAGGCGATGAGAATGGCGGCGGGGGCGGATCTCGGGTTGTCCTGGCGCGACCCGAGCATGGATTCCAGCCTGGAGTTGTCCACGAAGGTGCTGGAGTTCGCTCGCCTGGAGGTTCCCGTACTCGTCAATCGCACTCCGATGCACGAGGACCTGCTGGGCGTGGATTATCCGTTCTTCGTCGGTTCGATCGAGGAGATCGTGCGCGCTGTGAGCGCGCCGGATCTGACACAGGCCCTCGACACCGCGCGTAGGCAGGCACGAGTTGCCGTCGAGCCGTTCACCATGGACGCCGCCGTCGTGCGGATGCGCGACGCCTTGGCCCGAGCCGTACCCGAAGCCCCGGAAACCCTCGCCAACCGCAGGGGGGATCGTCCGCTTCGAGTGGCCGTCGCCAGCCACGACCTGAAGTTCTTCACCCGGATCCTCGAACACCTCTCGGGGCTATCGGACGTCGAAGTGCGCGTCGACCCATGGGAGTCCCTGACCGAGCATGACGAGCAGGTAAGTCGCGAGTTGGCAGCGTGGGCGGATGTCGTGATCTGCGAGTGGGCCGGCCCCAATGCCGTGTGGTACTCCCGTCACAAGAGGGACGGCCAGCGCCTGATCGTGCGGCTGCACCGCTTCGAACTCGAGGCCGGATGGCTGAGCGATATCGACATCGACGCCATTGATCAGGTGGTGTGCGTCAGCCCGCACTACGCCCGGTTGACAGCGGAGGTGACCGGATGGCCTCTCGATCGCATCGTGGTGGTGCCCAACTGGGTCGACGTCGAGCAATTCGATCGGCCGAAGTTCGACGACGACGTTCAGTTCACCCTCGGCATGATCGGCATCTCCCCTCATCGCAAGAGGCCCGATCTGGGCGTCGAGGTTCTATCCGCCCTACGGCGGCACGATGTGCGGTTCCGCCTTGCCGTGAAGTCCAAGCTGCCCTGGGACTACTGGTGGATCTGGCGCAAGCCCGAGGAACGGATCGCCACGGAAGGATTGATGGACCGGTTGAGGGACGATCCGACAGTCCATGATGCGGTCTCCTTCGATGGTTTCGGAGGCGACGTCGCAGCGTGGCTGCGTCGAGTCGGCTGGGTGCTGAGCACATCCGAGGACGAGAGTTTCCACCTCGCACCAGCCGAGGGGATGGCCTCGCACGCCGTTCCGGCTCTGCTCCCCTGGCCCGGCGCCGACACGATCTACTCCCCCCGATGGATCCACGACGATCCACGTGCGATCGCTGCGAGCATCCTCGATGCTGTGCACGGGGGAACGTGGCGGGAGCAGGCTGAAGCCGCGTTCGCGGAGGTTTCGACGAGCTTTCCCCTTGCGGTGGTCTGCGACTCCTGGGCGGACCTGCTCGTCCAGGATGTTCCTCCAGGATCCGCCTCAGTGGCGTTGTATCAGGCGAGGACTGCCAGGTAGCGCGACCGGGTCCCTGACCGCTCGGCGATCGCGAGAAGTCGCTCGTCGTCGAGCAAGGCGACCGGGCCGATGGCGTCGGGGAGTCCCGGCCAGTCGATGACCCGCCCGTGCGCGATCTCACCGGCCGCGGTGGCATCAACGACCACGGTCGGCAGGGCTCGCATCGCCGCCTCCCTCATGGTCATCAGCCATTCTCGTGACGCATCACCGGCTTCCACCACCTCGGTGAGCGGGTGCGCAGAATCGATCTCGAAGGCTCCCGACGCGACGCGTCGCAGAGTTCGCACGTGTCCTCCCACACCGAGGTCCTGTCCAGCATCGCGGGCGATCGCACGGATATAGGTACCTGCCGAACAACGCACGCGGACATCGACATCGACCGTGTCAGCCGGCACTCCATCTCCTCGATGTATCCCCTCGACTTCGAGTTCGTGGATGAACACGCGTCGAGCCGGCAACTGCACCTCCTCGCCTGAGCGGACCCTGTCGTAGGAACGGCGACCGTCGATCTTGACGGCGCTGACCGCACTCGGTACCTGGTCGATCTCGCCCTTCTGCCGTGCGAACGCAGCCAGGATGGCAGCGTCGTCGAGACCCTCGCATCCGGTCGTGTTGATGACCTCGCCGTCGGCGTCGTCGGTGCGGGTGGATACCCCGAGGCGGATGGTCGACACGTAGGTCTTATCGGCCTTCGTCAGGTAACCCAGTAACCGCGTCGCCTTTCCCACCCCGATGACGAGCACCCCCGTCGCCGCCGGATCGAGCGTGCCGGCGTGCCCGACCTTCCTGGTCCCGAGCGCGCTGCGAACCCGAGCAACAACGGTGTGAGAACTCACCCCCGCGGGCTTGTCCACCAGCAGAATGCCCTGCGGGGCATCGTCGATGCGCAGGGCTAGTCCTCCTCGTCGCCGGTCGAGTGCTCCTCGTCATGGCGATAGGGATCAGCGTCCCCGGCGAAGGCCGCCCCGGACGCTTGGGCGTGCACGCGCGCATCAGCAGCCGCCGCCTCCCGCAGGAGATCGTCGATGTGCCGGGCGGTATCGGGGAGCGCATCGACGATGAAGGCGAGGGAGGGGGTGTGCTTGATACCGGTCTGGCGACCGACCTCGCTTCGCAGGATTCCCTTGGCGGACTCCAACGCGGTGGCGGTTGCCGCCTGCTCACCCTCATCACCCAGCACCGTGTAGAAGACCGTCGCCTCCCGCAGGTCGGCCGTCACTCGGACATCGGTGACGGTGACGAACCCCAGGCGGGGGTCCTTGACCTCATGCTCGAGGGCATTGGCCACGATCTCCTTCACCCGCTCGGCCAGTCGCCGCGCGCGCGCTTGCGCCACCATCGTCGATCATCTCCTCGGTTGAGGGCAGTGCGCTACGCGCGTGCCTTCTCTCGCATCTCGAAGGTCTCAATGACATCGTCAACCTTGACATCGGTGTAGTTGCCCAGGTTGATGCCGCATTCGAATCCCTCACGTACCTCCGTCGCGTCGTCCTTGAATCGCCGTAGCGACGAGACGGTGAGGTTATCGGCGACCACGACCCCATCACGGATGAGCCGCGCCTTGGAGTTGCGGCGGATCTCACCACTTTGCACCAGACACCCGGCGATCGTGCCGAACTTGGAGGACTTGAAGATGTCGCGCACCTCGGCGGTACCGAGCTGCACCTCCTCGAACTCCGGCTTGAGCATCCCCTTCAGTGCCGCCTCAACCTCCTCGATGGCCTGGTAGATCACCGAGTAGTAACGGACGTCGACACCCTCCTGCGCGGCGAGTTCGGCAACCTTGCCCTCGGGGCGCACATTGAATCCGATGACGACCGCATCCGAGGCACTCGCCAAGGTCACATCGCTCTTGGTGATGGCGCCGACACCACGGTGGATCACGCGGAGGGAGACTTCGTCTCCGACCTCGATCTTCAGCAGGGCATCCTCGAGCGCCTCGACCGATCCGGACACGTCGCCCTTGATCACCAGGTTGAGCTCACTGAGCTCGCCCTGCTCGAGTGTCTTCAAGAAGTCCTCGAGACTGCGACGACCACGACGGCGAGCCAATTGGGCGTTGCGTTCCCGGGCCTGGCGCGTGTTGGCGATCTGCCGGGCGATCCGGTCCTCATTAACCACGAGGAAGGTGTCACCCGCGCTCGGCACGCTCGTGAGGCCCAGTACCTGCACCGGTCGAGAAGGTCCCGCCACATCGATCGGGTTGCCATCCTCGTCGAGCATCGCCCGGACTCGACCGTACGCGTCACCGGCAACGATCGATGAACCAGGCTTGAGGGTTCCGCGTTGCACCAGGACAGTCGCGACGGGGCCCCGACCACGGTCGAGATGAGCCTCGATCGCGACGCCTTGCGCATCCTGATCAGGATTGGCACGCAGGTCGAGCGCCGCATCCGCCGTCAGCACGACCGCCTCGAGCAGGTCATCGATGCCGGAGCCCGCGACCGCGGAGACGTCCACGAACATCGTGTCGCCGCCGTACTCCTCCGCAACGAGGCCGTACTCGGTGAGTTGACCGCGAACCTTCGCCGGATCCGCACCCTCCTTGTCGATCTTGTTGACCGCGACCACGATGGGCACCTCAGCGGCCTGCGCGTGATTGAGGGCTTCGATCGTCTGGGGCTTCACACCGTCATCCGCGGCCACCACGAGGATGGCGATGTCGGTGACCTGCGCACCACGGGCGCGCATGGCGGTGAACGCCTCGTGACCCGGCGTGTCGATGAAGGTGATCGCTCGATCATGATCGCCGAGGTGCGCCACGATCTGGTAGGCACCGATGTGCTGGGTGATCCCGCCGGCTTCACCCGCGACGACATTGGTCTTGCGCACAGCGTCGAGCAGTTTGGTCTTTCCGTGATCAACGTGGCCCATGACGGTGACGACGGGGGGACGGGGCATGAGGGCTTCCGACTCCCCCTGGTCCTCTCCGAAAT
The DNA here is from genome assembly GCA_965657825.1 of Actinomycetes bacterium. Lineage (GTDB taxonomy): Bacteria > Actinomycetota > Actinomycetes > S36-B12 > S36-B12 > M55B157. The sequence continues at coordinate 26,114 of CBFHQG010000006.1, forward strand.
CCAGATCGAAACTCTCCAGCAGTTCCCGATCCTCATCCTCAGGGGAGACCACCTGCACATCGAAATCCAATTCACTGCCCAGCAGCTTCAAGGTGTCATCGTCGACCGATTGGGTCGCGGTGACCATCTCGCCGAGCTTGAACAAGACGGTGACCAGATCCGCCGGACTCGCGTCGATCTTCTCCGCGAAGTCGGTGAGACTGGCACCTCGTGGAAGGCGGACGACCTGACCCTCGCCACGAGGCAGCCGAACCCCACCGATCGTTGGGGCCTGCATGTTGTCGAACTCCTGGCGCTTTGCGCGCTTGGACTTCCGCCCCCTCGTGGGACGCCCACCGGGGCGTCCGAAGGCACCTGCGGTACCGCCACGCCCCGGCCCGCCACGGCCCGGCCCACCGCGCCCGGGTCCACCACCGGGACCACCACCGGGACCGCCACCGGGACCACCACGACCCGGTGCGCCAGAGGGTGCACCGCCACCGGGGCCGGTGAAACCGCCACCGGTGCGCGCCGGCGGCCGACCCGGACCCCCGGGTCGGGGCGCGCCCGTCCTTGGTCCCGCGGTCCTGGGACCACGGGCGGCGGGCATGCTGCTGGGATTCGGGCGGGGCGCCCCGGGGACACCACCTCTGGGCATCATCCCCGGCGTCGGGGACGGACGCCCCATGCCCGTCGAGGTGCCGTAGGGATTATTACCCGGTCGCGGCGCCGGCGGGCGCCCGACATTGCCGGTGAAGGGGTTGGTCCCCGGGCGTGGCCCCGTGGGCCGTGCGGGCTTCGAAGAGGCCTGGTCGCCATCGTCGCTCGTCGCTGTCGGCTCCTGCTCAACCGGTGGAATGCCGGTCTCGGCACTCGCGGCAGCGGGCTGCACACTCACCGGGGCCGGACTCACTGGGGTTACCGCGGGGCCGGAATCCTCCGCCGGGCCTGCATCCTCCGCCGGGCCTGATCTATCCGCCGAGCCTGATCTATCCGCCGGGCGTGGGGCTTCAGGCTGCTGTGCGGCGCCCTGATCGGGTGCGGCCTCATCAGGTGCGGCGACCTTCTTCTTCGCCGGTGCCTTCTTCGCGGGCTTGGCAGCGGCAGGCGCGGCCGGCATGGCTTCCTTCAGGCGGCGCGCAACGGGCGCTTCCACGGTCGACGACGCCGACCGGACGAACTCGCCGAGCTCCGCCAGCTTGGCGAGCACGACCTTGCTTTCGACTCCGAGCTCCTTAGCGAGCTCGTAGACCCGGACCTTCGACACATCTCTCCTGTCTTACGGTCCGGGGTATCCGGACCGTCAGTTGCCTGTGAACCTGCTCATGGCGTGGCACTCATGGGTGGCTCATCCTCGGGACTCCCGATTCATGGGGGCGAGACCTGCGAGGCCTCGCCAAGTGACGGTGCGGTGGGTTTCCGCCCACGCATGAGGGTACATCCCGGCTGGGCCCCCTCGGCCAGCGGACCTGCCGGTCAGTGCCCTGCGACCCAGTCGTGGAGCGGCTTCACATCCACCAGTCCGGGTATCCGAAGGGCGCGACCGAAGGCGCGGCGCTTTTCGGCCTCCCCCAGGCAGCCGACGTGCAGCCAGGCACCCCGGCCTGGCAGATGACCCGTCGGGTCGGGGATCACACTGCCCGCCTGGGCCACGACCCTGAGCAAGTGCCCAGGCTCGCTGCGCTCCCGACAGCCGATGCACATCCGGACCGGCCGGTGCGTGCGGCGGTCAGCCACCGTCGCTAAACCTGTGGCGCATCGAGTCCCGGCTCCACCGCTGACTGCTCGGGTGACGGAGATCCTGGTGTGGCTGACTCGATCGACTGATCCTCCGCAGCATCGGACCGGATATCGATACGCCAGCCGGTCAACCGAGCGGCCAGTCGTGCATTCTGGCCTTCTCGCCCGATCGCAAGGGATAGTTGGTAGTCCGGGACGATGACCCGCGCGGCTCGCGCCACGGGATCGACCACCCGGACCGAGGACACGCGGGCCGGCGACAGGGCGTGGGCTACGAATGCGGCAGGGTCCTCGGAGTAGTCGACGATGTCGATCTTCTCCCCGTTCAATTCGCTCATCACCTGCCGGACTCGCTGCCCCATCGGCCCGATGCAGGCGCCCTTGGCGTTGACACCCGGGACGGTTGGACGCACCGCGATCTTGCTGCGATGGCCCGCTTCCCGCGCGAGTGCTGAGATCTCCACGCTGCCGTCGGCGATCTCGGGAACCTCCAGGGCGAACAGCCCCCGCACCAATCCAGGGTGCGAGCGCGACACCGTCACCTGCGGGCCTCTGGGACCCTTGCGCACCCCGACCACAACGCACTTGATCCGATTGCCGTGCGGGTAGGTCTCGCCGGGCACCTGCTCGGAGGGCGGCAGCACCGCCTCGACCTTGCCCAGATCAACCCGCACGACCCTGGGATCAGAGCCCTGCTGGATCACTCCCGAGACCACATCTCCCTCGGTGCCACTGAACTCCCCGAACGTCCTCTCATCATCGACCTCGCGCAGACGCTGCAGGAACACCTGCCGTGCCGTCGTCGCCGCGATACGGCCGAATCCGTCCGGGGTGTCGTCGTACTCCGCACCGGGTTGACCATCCTCGCCCGCCGGTTCGCGAGCCCACACCGTGACGTGACCGGTGGCCCGGTCGAGTTCGACCCGGGCGGATTCAGCAGCCCCCTCGGTCCGTTGGTACGCCGAGAGCAGCGCCTGCTCGATCGACGATGTCACCAGGTCCCACGACAGTTCCTTCTCGCGGACCAGTGCCTTGAGCGCACTCACATCGATGTCCATGACTCCACCTCCTCCTCATGCATCCGGACGCGAGAACTCGATGCGGATCGTCGCACGGGCGACGATGTCCCAGGCGACTTTCTGCTGAGTGTCGCCGATGGCGACGGTCGCTGCCTCAGGCTCCACCTGCTGGATCCGACCGGTCACCACCGCACCGTCGGTGCATTCGATGTCCACCAGGCGCCCGATGTTGCGGCTCCAGTGTCGAGGCTGCGTCAGCGGACGATCGACACCGGGTGAGGACACCTCCAGGGTGTACGGCCCGGGACTGAGGCCATCCAGCGTGGATCCCGCCCGATCGGGATCATCCAGTGCCTCGGATACGGCCTGGCTGATCGACGCGATGGCATCGAGGTCCAGACCGCCATCGGCGTCGACGATCACCCGGATACGCGTGCGCCGCCCCGCCGAGGCCAGCTCGAGATCCTCCAGGTCAGCACCCGCCTGAGCCACGATCGGTTCGAGGGCATCGTGCAGGGAGGAGACCTGCTCCCGCTTCATCGACGATGCCATGGTGACCTCACCCTGCTAGTCCAGATGTTCACGTATCAGTGTCGCGCGGTCAGCGATGCCGGTCATGCCATGAGACACGCCGCACGCCCCCGAGTGCTGACGTGGGAAGGGTACCGGCGCGGCATGCGAACATGGGGCACCCGGGGGCGCATAGGCGACGAGCGGAGGTGGTGGGCGCGATGGGTTCGGCGAAAGTTTCGCGACGAGCCTTCCTCAGCCTGGCCACCGCGGTCCCCCTGGTGGCCGCGTGCACCGCGGGTGAGGACACCTCCCCCACCACCCCGCCTCCGCCAACTCCGACACCGACCGAGGACTCCGCGAATGAGGATCTGCGCCTGCGGGTAGCCGAGGCCGAGACGCTTCTGATCGCACGCTACGACGCAACCATCGCCGCGCACCCCTCGCTGACGGCCTCCCTCACCCTCATCTCCGAGCAGCACCGCGAGCATCTGCAGGCGCTCGCACCCATCGACGCGCCCACTCCCGGCGACGTCGGACCCATTCCGGATGATTCGGCTGCAGCGGTAGCCGAACTCATCACCGCCGAACGCGCCGCTGCCGATGAGCGCACCACCGCCTGCGCAGAAGCCACCGAGTTCGAACTCGCCCGATTGCTCGCCCTCATCGCCGCTTCGGAGGCAGGCCACGCCGAGGCGCTCTCGACGACGACGGTGGCACCATCGTGAGCGAGTCACTGTTGTCGGCACTCCTGGCCGCGATCGAAGGTGAGGAGGCTGCCGCGTACGCCTACGGGGTAGCGGCTCCACGACTATCCGGCAGCCAGGGTGACCTGGCCCGCGGTGGGCTTGCCGCGCACCGCTTGCGCATCATCGCGTTGCGCCAGCAGCTCGCACCCGCCGATCAACCTGCAGCTGCCGGGGGGTTCTCCGCGCCTACACCGGTCGATTCCGAACAGGCAGCAGCCTTCCTGGGGGAGGTCGAATCCCGCCTCGCGGCGGTCTACGCCGATCTCGCCGCAGCGTCCGGAGGTGATGAACGCCGCGAGGCGGTACTCGCAGCCCGTGAGTGCTCGGTGAGATCAGTCGCCTGGGGTACCGCACCCGAGGCGTTCCCGGGTCGTTGACGGTGAGCCTGGCTACCAGGTCCGCCAGGTATCCCACGCCAGCGTGATGAGCAGGACAGCGACGACCACGAGCAGCACCGCTCGGACGAATCCACTCCCCCGCGACAGCGCGGTGCGTGCCCCGATGACGCCTCCCACGATGTTGGCCGCACCCATCGCAAGGCCCACCAGCCACAGGATCGAGCCACCGAGACCGAAGACGATGATCGCGGCGAGGTTCGTTCCGACATTGACGATCTTGGCCGTCCCGGACGCTCGCAGATACGAGTAGCCCAGTGCAGCGACGAGCAGGACGATCAGGAAGGCACCCGTCCCCGGGCCCAGCATGCCGTCGTAGAAGCCGATGCCTGCACCACCCAGGATCGCGGTCCCCATCCGTCGTCGGCGTGAGACCGCTCCCCCTTCCACCAGTCCCCATCGGGGTCGCACAGCGATGAGTAGCCACACGGCGGTCAGCGACACCAGCACCACCGGGCGGAGCACCTCGACGGGAAGCCGTAGCGCAACAAGCGCCCCCGCGGCCGAGCCACCGAACGCGGCGCCAGCCATGGGCAGAGCGGTGCGGATATCGGGTGGTTCCCGCCGTGCGTACGTGACAGCGGCAGCGAACGTGCCGAACACCGAGGAGACCTTGTTCGTTCCCAGTGCACTCGCAGGTTGACTCGCCGGCACCGCCAGCAGAAGTGCGGGTACTTGAATCAGGCCGCCTCCACCGCTGACAGCATCGACCCACCCCGCCACGAGGGCGACTAGGCAGAGCACGCCGATCGCCCACCACTCGATCGACACCCCACCATTCAGCATGGGTACGCCTAGCGCCAGGACTGAACGATGTCGACCACATCGCAGAGTCGATGCGCCACACCGTCGGGGATGACCTCGATATCGACCGCCTGCTCCCCCAGTCGTGAATGCGGGATCAAGATGGCGCGCATTCCCACCTGTTGAGCGCCATGGACGTCATCCCACGGGCGATCCCCGACGAACACGGCTTCTTCGGGTGTCACTCCCAGGCCATCGAGAACCGCACGGAACGCATCGAGGTGCGGTTTAGCCACAGGTATCTCGCTGGAGTACACCGCGACGTCGATCAGATGCGCCAGTCCATCTCGCTCGAAGACCTTCTCATGATGAGCTCGTGGCCACATCGTGTTGGACAGGACCCCGATCGCATAGCCGGACTCAGCGAGCGCAGACAGGGTGGTCACAGCATCGGGGTCTGGGAGAGTGTGCGGATCCCATCCCCGCAGGTAGGCCTCTACGGCACGTGCGTGACGCGCCGAAGACACATCGACACCGACACTGGCGAAGATGGCATCGAGCGATCCGGTGCCGTTCGCTCCCTTCGAGATCTGCTGATCACGCCACAGGGCGAGTTCTGCCTCTGCGAGCTGCCCGGCGAGTGCGGGATCATCGGGTGCGTATACCTCCGTGTAGACCTGCCACTGAGCGACCAGGTCGATGTCGTGCCAGGGCGTGAGAGTGCCGCCCCAGTCGAAGATGACCGCCTTGATCGACGGCGCTCTCGAGGTCAAGGTTCTCGAGGTCATGGACTCAAGACGGGATAGGAGCGTTCAGCGCGCACCAACTCGGCGATGCGCTCGACGACCTCGACGAGTGCGACATCCTCCCGCTCACCGCTCGCCCGATCCTTGACCTCGACGATCCCGTCGACCAAGCGCTTCCCGACGACCACGATCGTGGGGATGCCGATCAACTCCGAGTCATTGAACTTCACGCCGGGCGACACACCCCGACGATCATCGAGCAGAACGCGCACGCCCGCGGATTCGAAATCCCGCGCAAGACTCTCGGCCGCTTCGAAGATCGCATCATCCTTACCGGCGGCCACCAGGTAGACATCCGCCGGAGCCACGGCCCGCGGCCAGCACAGACCGCGTTCATCGTGGTGCTGCTCAGCGATCGCGGCAACCGCCCGCGAGACTCCGAGACCGTAGGAGCCCATCGTCGGGACGATCGACTTCCCGTTCTCATCGAGGACGCTCAGGTCGAGGGCCTCGGCGTACTTGCGACCGAGTTGGAAGATATGGCCGATCTCGATTCCGCGCGCCATGGTGAGTGGTCCGCCGCAGTCCGGGCAGACATCGGCTTCCTTGATCTCTGCGACATCGATGACACCGTCCCAGGTGAAGTCCCGGCCGGCGACCAGGCCGTACACGTGGCGACCGGGTTCGTTCGCGCCAGTGATCCAGGCTGTGCCTGACACGACGCGAGGGTCGACCAGGTAGCGCAGCCCCCGGTCGGCGCCCAGGGCCTGCGGACCGATGTAGCCCTTCACCATCTGCGGATACGCCGCGAAATCGGCGTCCTCGAAGGGTCGGGGCATCGCGGGATGCACGGCTGCTTCCAGTCGCTTGACGTCGACCTCGCGATCTCCCGGGATGCCGATGATCAGTGGCTCCGTCGCGCCATCGGGTCCGGTGAGCATCAGCACCACGTTCTTCAACGTGTCCGCGGCCTCCCATGCGCGATCACCTCGTGCGGTCGCCTCACGGGAGTTGGACACCTCCACCAGCGTGTCGATCGTCGGAGTGTCCGGCGTGTCATGCACGACGGCCTGCGGCGACCCCGCGAAGTCGATCGGGTCCGGGGACGGGGTGCGTACCGCCTCGACGTTCGCCGCGTAGTCGCAGACGGTGCAGCGCACGAAGGTGTCCTCGCCGTACTCGGTGGGAGCGAGAAACTCCTCGCTCTGCGATCCCCCCATGGCGCCGGACATCGCCGAAACGATGACGTACTGCAGGCCGAGACGATCGAAGGTGGAGATATAGGCATCTCGATGTCGTCGATAGGACCCCTCGAGCCCTGCATCATCCACATCGAAGGAGTAGGAGTCCTTCATCACGAATTCGCGTCCCCGCAGGATGCCCGCACGCGGACGCGCCTCATCGCGGTACTTGGTCTGGATCTGGTAGATGACCAGCGGCAGGTCCTTGTAGGAGGAGTACTCCCCCTTGACCATGAGGGTGAACATCTCCTCGTGCGTGGGGCCGAGGAGGTAGTCGGCACCCTTCCGATCGGCCAAACGGAACAGTGTGTCGCCGTACTCGGTCCACCGGTTGGTCTGCTCGTAGGGTTCCCGTGGCAGCAGAGCCGGGAAGTGCACTTCCTGGAAACCCGCGGCGTCCATCTCCTCGCGCACGATCTGTTCGACAGCTCGGTAGGTGGCGTACCCCAGCGGCAGCCACGAGAACATCCCGGGTGCCACTCGCCGGACGTATCCGGCACGAACCAGCAGCCGATGGCTGGGGACCTCCGCATCGGCAGGGTCGTCCCGGAGGGTCCGGACGAACAGACTCGACATCCTCATCATCGTGGCGTTCCCATCCTGTCGTCATTCCCCGTGCGGCGAGGAGATCCCCCCGGTCGGAAGGTCATCCACCTGCGGATGCTCGAGGATAGCGAGACCATCACAGCAGCACCGTGGCGAACCGACCCGACTCACGCATCCCGACCCGTTCGTAGGTACGCCGCGCTGGCAGATTGAAATCGTTGACGTACAGGGAGACCAACGGGGCCACCTGCGACAGTGCGTAGGACACCACCGCTGACATCCCGGGAACGGAGAGCCCCCCGCCCCGAAGTGCAGGATCCACCCACACCCCCTGGACCTGGCAGGCCGCCGAGGACACCGCGCCGATCTCGGCTTTGAACATCACCCGACCATCCTCGATCCGCGCCAGTGCCCGCCCTTCGCGGATCAACTCCGCGATTCGTGCCCGGTAGGCGCTGTGTGCACCCCCTGTCACCGGTGAGACTCCGACCTCCTCGGTGAACATCGCGATGCACGCGGGCAGCAGCAGGTCCAACTCCTCGATCCGCACCGGGCGCACCCCAGGGTCGGCAGCCTCCGGTGAGGGCTGATCAATGGTGAGCAGCGGCTGGACCGGTCGTACCTCACGCGCTGGACCCCAGGCAGGTTCGATCAGCCGCCACAGGTCCATGACTTCATCGGCGAAGCCCACGAGAGAGGATCCTCTGCGCCCCGAAAGGCGCAGCCGGGTGGCGAAGGCAGCTCGGGCTGCATCATCGGTGGCCACCGGTACGACGTTCGCACCGAGGAACAGCGCGCTGGCGATCCGCCCCTGAACCTCATAACCCCACGCCTCGAACCCAAGCCGGCCAAGGTCACCCCCCGCTGCTTCGATCCGCGAGGCGATGAAGCAGTGACCCGCGGGAGACCTCCGCACCAGGAGGTCGATGTCTGCGGCATCGCGAGCGGTCAGCGACCGCACCTGCGCCGTCATCACCGGCCCATTATGGAGGGCCGGATCGCTACCGTCAGGACACCGTGACGACGGCGCCTCCTTCGGCGTCGCTCTGCGCACCGATCTCCTCGGCCAGTCGCATGGCTTCCTCGATGAGAGTCTCCACGATCTGGGATTCGGGGACGGTCTTGATGACCTCGCCCTTGACGAAGATCTGTCCCTTGCCATTACCCGAGGCGACACCGAGATCCGCCTCACGGGCTTCACCCGGGCCGTTGACGACACAGCCCATCACCGCCACTCGTAGGGGTACCTCGAGGCCCTCGAGCCCCGCCGTGACCTGCTCGGCGAGCGTGTACACATCAACCTGGGCGCGCCCGCAGGACGGGCAGGACACGATCTCCAGACCGCGCTGGCGCAGGTTGAGCGACTCCAGGATGCCGATACCGACCTTGACCTCTTCGACCGGCGGAGCCGACAGCGACACCCGGATCGTGTCGCCGATCCCTTGCGAGAGAAGCGCACCGAAGGCCACCGCGGACTTGATGGTGCCCTGGAACGCCGGCCCCGCCTCGGTCACCCCCAGGTGCAACGGGTAGTCGGACTGCTCGGCAAGGAGCCGGTAGGCCTGGACCATCGTGACCGGATCATGATGCTTGACCGAGATCTTGATGTCGCCGAAACCATGCTCTTCGAACAGCGAGGCCTCCCAGAGCGCGGATTCCACCAGCGCCTCGGGGGTGGCCTTGCCGTACTTTGCGAGCAGCCGTGGGTCGAGCGAACCGGCGTTGACCCCGATGCGGATCGGTGTTCCCGTGTCTTTGGCGGCCCGAGCGATCTCCGCCACCTTGTCGTCGAACTTCTTGATGTTGCCCGGATTCACTCGTACACCCGCACACCCTGCCTCGAGTGCGGCGAAGACGTACTTGGGTTGGAAGTGAATGTCCGCGATGACCGGGATACCGGACTTCTTGGCGATGGCCGGGAGCGCATCGGCGTCGTCCTGGCTGGGCACGGCCACGCGTACGACCTGGCAACCGGAGGCCGTCAACTCCGCGATCTTCTGGAGGGTGGAATTGATGTCCGCGGTCAACGTCGTCGCCATCGACTGCACGCTCACCGGCGCGTCACCGCCGACGGCGACGGGATGGGTGTCGTGGCGCAGCAGCAGTTGGCGACTCTTGCGGCGGGGGCTGAGGATCGGCGGAGGAGGTGCGGGGATCCCGAGGTCGATGCTCACTCCCCCAGTATCCCTGACGATCCGATATCTCTCAGATCGAGGCATGACCCACCTTGTCGAGGAGGGGGGCGACCACGACCAGAACGGGCCGAATCAGAACAGGGTGAGCGGGCGCACCAGATCGGCGAAGATGACGATCCCGCCCACCACGATGAGCACCATGGCCACGGCGTAGGCCACCGGCAGCATCCGTGCGACATCGACCGGCCCGGGATCGGGCCTGCCGCGAATCCTCGCGATGCGCCGACGAGCTCCCTCGTACAGGGCACCTGCGACATGACCACCGTCGAGGGGCAGGATCGGCAGGAGGTTGAACAGGAACAAGAACAGGTTCAGCGAGGCAGCGAGGCTGAGGAAGATCGCGATCTTGGCCGGCCCGGATTCCTCCGAGGCGACGATGTCACCCCCGAGTCGACTGGCCCCCACCACGCTGACCGGGGAGTCGATGGACCGCTCCTCACCTCCGATCAGAGTCTGGGTGACGAGTTCGTACAGCCGAACGGGCAATCCGACCAGGGCGACGGCAGATCGTGCCGTGAGATCCCACATCTCCGCCGGGACCGACGACAGCGGCTGGGACACGTAGGTGAACTCCGGGCGCACACCGAGGAATCCGGTGGTGATGGTCTCGCCGGTCTCGCGGCCGGCTTCGTCGACCACGGGGCGGGTGATGTCGATCAGATCGAGGGTGAGCGTCTGGGCCACCCCGTCGCGTTCGATTCCGAGATTCGCCGGACCGGGAGGCGAGGTGCGGATGCGCTCGGATAGCTCATCCCACGATGTCGCGGGGACCCCGTTGAACGATGTGATGACGTCTCCGGGAAGCAGGCCGGCCTGCGCTGCCGGCGTCGGGCCGTCTGGGCACCCCCCATCCGGTGCGTCGCCCCCGCTCGGATTCGTCGTGCTCGGTGCACATGGCACCACCGCATTGACCTGCGTCGTGGGTTCAGGCAGCCCGATGCCGACGAAGACCCCGGCGAACAGGACGAAGGCGATCAGCAGGTTCATCAGCGGTCCACCCAGCATGATGATGACCCGCTTGGGTACGGACAGCCTGTAGAAGACCCGGTTCTCATCGCCGGGAGCGATCTCCTCCAGTGCCTGCTCACGTGCCTGCTGGACGAAAGTGCCCACGCGCCCGGTGGTGAGTGACCGCGCGGTGCCCTCGGGTGCATCCTTGGGCGGCGGGAGCATGCCGACCATGCGGATATATCCGCCGACGGGAATCGCCTTCACCCCGTACGTGGTCTCACCTCGTCGTCGCGACCAGAGGGTCGGCCCGAAACCCACCATGTACTCGGTGACCTTGACACCGAAAGCCTTGGCCGGAACTAGGTGGCCGATCTCGTGCAGGGCGATGGACAGCATGATGATCGCGAAGAACGCGATGATCCCGATGATCTCCAGCATCGACTCACCTCCCTCGCTCGGTCGAACCGGCCGCCTCGATCATTCCAGCCGCCCAGTCACGGCCGAGGGCATCGGCCGATAGGACGCCCTCGAGAGTCTCGGCGTTCCCCTTCTCCAACACCTGCGCTGCGAGGTACCGGGTCAGCACCGCGTCGATGGTGTCCACGATCCCCGTGAAGGGCAGGTGACCCTCCAGGAATGCAGCCACGGCCACCTCGTCGGCCGCGTTGAACACCGCGGGCGCCCCGCCACCGGCGTGCGCTGCCCGGCGGGCGAGGCTGACAGCCGGGAAGGCCTCATCGTCCAGGGGAAAGAACTCCCAGGTCACCGCACTCGTCCAGTCGCACGCCGGGGCGGCATCGGCCACCCGATCCGGCCACCCCAGGCCGAGGGAGATCGGAATCCGCATATCGGGGGGACTCGCCTGCGCCAACGTCGAGCCGTCGATGAACTCCACCATCGAGTGGACGATGGACTGTGGATGGACGACGACGTCGATGCGGTCGAGGGGAACATCGAACAGCAAATGCGCCTCGATGACCTCCAGCCCCTTGTTGACCATGGTCGCGGAGTTGATGGTCACCAACGGCCCCATGTCCCAGGTCGGGTGAGCCAGTGCCTGTTCGACACCGACATCGATGAGTTCCTCCCGGGACTTTCCGCGGAAAGGGCCACCACTCGCGGTGAGGATCAGGCGTCGAACCTCGCGCGCTGATCCACCCCGCAGCGCCTGAGCCAGCGCCGAATGCTCGGAGTCCACCGCGACGATCTGGCCGCGCCCGGCGATCCTCGCGATGACCGGTCCCCCGATGATCAGGGATTCCTTGTTAGCCAACGCCACGGTCGAACCCGCCTCGAGGGCCGCGATCGTCGGTCGTAGACCAGCCGCGCCGGCGATGCCATTGAGCACCACATCGGTAGGACGAGCGGCGAGGTCGACGACCGCATCCGGTCCGACCAGGACCTGCGGCCCCGACTTGACACTGCGTCCGCGCTGATGGGCCTGAACTTCCAGGGCGGCCATGACGTCAGCTGCCCGATCGGTGCGCTCCACGGCGATCACCGGTGCCGAGGCATCCCATGCCTGCTGCGCCAGCAGCATCGGTGAACCACCGGCGGCGGCAAGACCGGAGACGATGAACCGGTCGGGGTTCGCCGCGATGATGTCCAGGCCCTGGGTTCCGATCGAACCGGTGCTCCCGAGCACCGTGACCCGGCGACGACCGCTCGGCGTCCCGGCAGCGGTCGGCTCCACCTCAGCCACAGATGGGCCCGTGCGGTGACCGGGATCGGACATGACCGACACGGTACGCCCTCGTCACGGCTCCCCCCTCGCGTTGACACGACGCTCGCCAACTGCTCGGCACCGTCTCCACCCTGACCCTCACCACCCTGTTCGCCAGCCTGACCCTCACCACCCTGACCCTCACCACCCTGTTCGCCAGCCTCGGGGAGGCCTACCCTGGGCTCATGACCGACACCATGGAGCCCAGCACCCTCGCTGATCTGCCGACCAGCACCGACCTGCCCCAGGAACGACGACTCGTCACCGCGATACCGGGACCCCGCTCGATGGACTTGATGCAGCGACGCACCTCGGCGATCTCCACCGGAGTCGGTGGCACGCTGCCGGTGTTCGCCGACCGGGCCGGTGGCGGGGTGATCATCGACGTGGATGGCAACTCCCTGATCGACCTCGGCTCGGGAATCGCGGTGACCAATGTCGGCAACTCCCACCCACTCGTGGTGCAGCGCGTGACCGAGCAGGTCGCGAAGTTCACCCACACCTGCTTCATGGTCACCCCCTACGAGGGGTACGTCGCGGTGAGCGAGCACCTCAATGACCTCACACCCGGTGATCACGCGAAGAAGTCGGCCCTGTTCAACTCTGGCGCCGAGGCCGTTGAGAACGCGGTCAAGATCGCTCGCGCACACACCGGTCGTGCCGCCGTCGTCGTCTTCGAACACGGCTACCACGGGCGCACCAACCTCACGATGGCGCTGACCGCGAAGAACATGCCGTACAAGCAGTCCTTCGGGCCATTCGCGCCGGAGGTATACCGGATGCCGATGTCCTACCCCTTCCGAGATGGCCCCCACGACGGTGCCGAGGTGGCGGCCTGGGCGACATCGAAGATGGACAAGGAGCTCGGTGGCACCAATATCGCCGCGATCGTCATCGAGCCGATTCAAGGTGAAGGCGGGTTCATCGTGCCCGCGCCCGGATTCCTGCCGGCTCTGCGCGACTATGCGACCCAGCACGGCATCGTGTTCGTCGCCGATGAGATCCAGACCGGCTTCTGTCGGACCGGGCAATGGTTCGCCTGCGAACACGAGAGTGTCGTGCCGGACCTCATCACCACGGCGAAGGGCATCGCCGGGGGCTTGCCGTTAGCTGCGGTGACAGGTCGAGCCGAGATCATGGATGCGGTGCACGTCGGTGGACTCGGAGGCACCTACGGTGGCAATCCGATCGCCTGCGCAGCCGCTCTCGGCGCCATCGAAGCAATGCACACCGAGGATCTGTGCGCGCGTGCTCGAGCCATCGAATCGATCATGCTCACGAGGTTGACCTCGATGGCCGTGACGCATCCCTCCATCGGCGATGTCCGCGGCCGTGGCGCGATGATCGCCATCGAACTCGTTCATCCTGGGTCCATGACCCCGGATCCTGAGCTGGCGCAGCGCGTGGCGAAGACCTGCCACGCCGAAGGGGTCTTGGTCCTCACCGCCGGCACCTACGGAAACGTGCTGCGCTTCCTGCCTCCGTTGACTATCCCCGAGCACCTCCTCGTCGAGGGACTCGATGTCCTCGAGGCGGCGTTCTGAGCCACCCCGCGACATCTTTCACCCGTGATCGTTCGCAACCGGTTCGCTGGGGTGGCATCTGGCTGCTGGAGAGCGCCAACGGGCTGTCGGGCATCGGCAACGCCATCGTCATGCTCACCATCCCCTGGCTGGTGTTGGAGTCGACCGGATCGGTGGCCGCGGCGGGGTTGACCGCGGCGATCTCCTCGGTGCCCGGAGCCCTAGCCTCACCCCTGGCCGGCTGGGGGGTCGATCGGTTCGGGCGACGTGTCGTGAGCATCGCCTCCGATATCGCCTCGGCTCTCTCTGTGGCCGCATTCCCCATCGTGGCCTGGCTCTTCGGACTGTCTCTCCCTGCGATCATCGTGCTGGCGCTGATCGGTGCCATCTTCGACCCGGCCGGCTACACCGCCCGTAAATCGTTGATCGCCGACGTCTCACGGGAGGCCAACTTCGACACCGACCGGCTCAACGGAGTACACGAGGGCATCTTCGCGATCGGGTGGACCCTCGGGCCCCTGGTGGCTGCTGTGCTGATCGCGAGCATCGGTGCGATCAATGCGTTCTGGGTCCCCTTCGGGCTGTTCGCGCTCGCCGCGGTGCTCATCGCGGTGCTCCGCGTCCACGATGCAGGGCAGCAGGCTCGCCGGGAGGCGCAGGAGGCCGGCGAAGTACCGGTTGGTTTCTGGACACAGGCTGTCCTCGGCGTCAAGGTCATCTGGCGAGATGTGCCCCTGCGCGCTTTGACCATCGCGATTCTCGTACTTGCCGCCGTCTACCTGCCGACCGAGGCGGTCGTCCTGCCGGCGTACTTCGAGGGCCTGAACCTGCCGTGGGGCCTCGGCATCGTGATCGCCGCCCTCGCCGGTGGATCTGTGATCGGATCCTTCGCCTACGGCTGGCTCAGTGCGCGCATGCGACGACTGACGCTGGCCCGACTGGTCCTGATCGGAACGATGGTGTCGATCGTCCCGCTGGCGCTGCTGCCACCGTTGCCCATCATGGTGGGCGCCGCCTTCCTGCTCGGCCTCGCCTGGGGTCCGATGAACCCGCTGCTGACGACGATCGTGCAGCGACGGGTCGCCCCCGACGTGCAGGGGCGTGTCTTCGGCGTGCAGTTGTCGATCTTCTACGCCGCGCCACCCGTCGCGATGCTGCTGACCGGACTGGCCGTCGAAGGGTTCGGTTTGAACGCGACCTACCTGGTTCTCGCCGCGATCCTGGTCGCGACCAGTCTGGTGGTCCTCTTCGTCCGCTCCATCCACGCCATCGACGACTAACCCAAATCCGCAACAATGGGAACGTTGTCGCCTCATAGGTGTTGCGGATTTGGGATCGGCTGGCCGGCTGGCATGGGCCATGGGTAGCCTCGCGGTCATGCCAGATCCACGTGAGCAACTGTCCGTGATCCGCGTACGTGAGGCACTCACCGAGTTCGGCGCTCGCGGAGAGATCCGCCACCTTGATGATTCCGCACGCACAGCGAGGGAGGCCGCTGACGCACTGGGGATCGAGGTCGGGCAGATCGCAAGTTCGCTGATCTTCCTGGCTGACGACCAGCCCGTTCTCGTGATCGCGTCAGGGCGTCATCGAGTCGATACCGCCCTACTGTCAGCTCTCCTCGATGGCGCGGTGATCACCAAGGCCGATGCTGATGACGTCCGCTCTGCGACCGGCTTCGCGATCGGCGGTGTCGCACCACTTGGTTTTCCTGCGCCGATTCGCACGATCGTCGATGTCGACCTGGGCCAGTTCGACGAAGTGTGGGCGGCAGGTGGCCATCCGCACTACGTCTTCCCCACGACGTTCGACGAGCTCGTGCGGATCACCGGCGGCACTCCAGCCGACGTGGGCGCCTGACCCTCAATTCGACCCGCGGGATCCCTCGATCATCGACACGGCGGTGTCGATGATCATGTCGATGGCGGCTTGCCTAGCTGCTCCGCGAGGCTCACGGAGGATCACGTCGTGAACTCCGGCGTCTATCGTCGCAACGACCATCCGCGCCACCAGGAGCCGTTCACGGACATCGGGGAGCTGTGAAGCCAGGAAGTGCGCCGTCATCTCCACCAGGCGCGTCCTGGCTTCATCGAGCGCGAGGCTGATCTCGTGGGTCCGAGGTGCCTGGTGCATGACGAGGAGATGGAGTTCGTCCAGGTCGTGTTGTTCGACGAGGAAGTCCACGACCGTGCGAAAGGTCTCGCGAATTCCGCCTTCGGGTCTCAGCGCTGAGACGAGGCTGACCAGGCCCGCCGTTGCGGAGTCAATGTGGCGCCGGGTGAGTGCCACGAGGATGGCGTCCTTGTTGGGGAAGTACTGATAGAGCGAGCCGACCGAGATCCCCGCTTCCAAGGCGATGTCGTTGGTGGTGGCCGATGTGTATCCCGCCTCGTGGAAGACCTGGGCGGCTGCGACCAGGATCCGATCCACGGTGAGCCGCGACCGCTCCTGGCGCGGGACCTTCCTCGGGGCCAAATACGAGTCCGACATCCCTCACCCCCTGGAGAACGCGAGTACCCAAACGCGAGCATCCCTCACATTATTGCGATGTGACCATCGTCGATCGCTGCACCACCCTGTCCGCCCCGGCTCCCGCGGTGTGGGAGGCGGTCAAGACCCCACATGCCTTCCGCTTCATCACTCGGGGAATCCTCACGATGCCTGCCATCCGCGACCGAGATCGGCCGTGGCAGGAGGGCGAGACCGTCACGGCCTGGGTGTTTCTCTTCGGCATCATTCCCTTCTCGAAACATCGACTCCACGTCGCGCGGATCGACGACGCCGCCATGACACTGTCGTCACAGGAAAGCGGCGGTCTCATTCGCCGCTGGAATCACGACATCATCGTGACTCCGCGCGATGAGGCATCGTGCGAGTACCGCGATGTCATCGACATCGACGCCGGAATCTTCACGCCAGCGATCGCCCTATACGCCCGCTGGTTCTACTACATGCGGCAACGCCGATGGCGTGCCCTAGCCAAGGAGATCTGTGCGTGAAGAAGATGCGCGACGAGATCAAAGAGACTATTGCCGGGAATCTTGTTGCGGCGAAGGAAGCGCGACTACGCGCTGACTGGATCGAGTGCTGGCAGTTGCTTGAGGACGCACACGTCCTCAAGCCAGCCCTGGGTGTGGCCTCACGTTCGGGTGTACGGTTCCATGCTCGTGACAGGGCGGAAAGCCCGTG
The DNA here is from genome assembly GCA_965657825.1 of Actinomycetes bacterium. GTDB lineage: Bacteria > Actinomycetota > Actinomycetes > S36-B12 > S36-B12 > M55B157. Next base: position 43,364 of record CBFHQG010000006.1, read on the forward strand.
ACGTGCGCGAGGTTCGGGGTCAAGTCCTGCGCCTTCTGGCGGGCGGACCAGCATCCACAGTCGGGCGGTATCCGGTGGGCAACACAGGGCGGGCTCGTGTGTCAGCGCTTCAGCCGATGCCCATAAGGCCTGATCTCGCCGAGATGCTCGCCAAGGCTGGCCAGCCGACCGTATGACGCTGGGACCGAGGCCAGTTGCGGAACCCACAGCCGGTGTGGCGCCGCTTGGTTTGCCTGCCCCCATCCAGACGATCGTCAACGTCGATCTCGGGCAGTACGACGACATGTGGGCCACTGGAGGCCATAGGCACTACCTATTCCCGACGACGTTCGATGAACTCGTGCGCATTACCGGTGACGTAGCTGGCAGCAGCGGCATCCGGTGTGTGCTCCTACGCCATTCCTTTTGTTCTCTACCTCATGGCGCTCACCCGAATCCCCCTCCATGCAGCAGCGATCTATCTGTGCCTCATTCCCGTCTTCGGCGTCATCTTTGCCGTCGTCATCCTCGGGGAGGAGCTCTCCGCGATCCAGGTTGTTGGCGCGCTCATCGTGGTGGTGTCACTGGCTCTCGCGGCCGTCCTACCGAGCAGTCGAGGTGACTCGGAGCGCGATCCTCAAGGTCTCGTCACAGGGGTTGAGCGAGCGCAGTGACCGCTGAGGCATACATCGTCGACTTGATGGCTCCCAGCGTGCCGCGATCCTTGCCCGCAAGTCCGGACACCATGCTCGAAGCCACTTCGCCGAGGTCACCGAGGTCGCAGATGGCATCCGCAATTCCTGCCGCCAGCGCTGCAGGCGCATCGAAGCGTCGACCCGTCGCCATGGCATCGAGGGCCGATCGGGCCGACAGTTTCGACTGAATGAGTGCACTCATCCCGGGCGTAAAGGGAATGTTGATATCGACCTCGGGCAGGCAGAAGAAGCCGCGCTCGGTTCGCATCACCCGGTAGTCACACGCCAGGGCAAGCATGGCGCCTGCGGCGAAGCAGTGGCCGTTGATCGCACACACCGTGGGCACGGGGAGCACAAGCATCCGAGACAGCATGTCGTGCACCTGCGCGATATAGGCCTGCCACTCCCCTGCGTGTGCCTGGAGCCACTCAAGGTCCAGCCCATTGGAGAAGAACTTGCCCGATGCGGTGACCTGGAGCGCAATAGGATCCTCGCTTGCAGTCACCCGATCCAACGATTCGCGAATGCCGGCGAGCGCATCTGGTGAGAAGCGATTCTCGTCGCTTCCCAGACTCAAGGTCCAGATGGGCGAGGAGGTGTCCAGCGTGATGGCCATCAGACTCCCTAGTTGAGGAACGGTCGGTCGTATTCGGTCAAGCCGTAGGTGGCTGCGCTTTTGCCTTGGTGCTTCGTTGCTCAGCGGCAATGCGCCGCAACTCCGCGAATGGCACCGGAACACCTGCAGCCCCCCACCAACCATCAGGCTGTTCGTGAACGAGCACCCAGACCCGCATCGCCGCATCGTCGCGGGAGTCACCAAACTCGCACGCATCCACGAGCAGGGCGGTCAGATCCGCGATGAGTCCGTCGCGCCTTCGCTCGGACAATGCGCCCGCCGGCACCGTGACGTCAACCTTGTAGCGCGGCCGCGACGGCGCTGCAGGTCGCCCATCAACCATGATTCGATCCGCGGGCATCTCGTGGAAGTAGGTCCAGGTCACGTCCCGGAAGAACTCCGTGTCGGGTGCCCCCTCCCAACGAAGCACTGTCAGCGGGAGATCGCGCGCCAGGCTCTCCCGAGCCTGCTCGCTGACGGTCCCGGCGGCGTACGTGAATTCGATGAACGGCACATCGACCTCCTGAGTTGGTATTCCCAACCCAACCTACCTATCTGGGTCCATATTGGCAACCCAGCTATCATGAGGCCGTGCCCGATACCCAGGCAAAGCCCCACTCGTGGTCTGACTACGACCCCTCCAATTGCTCCGTGGCCGAGGCGGTCAACGTCCTGTCGGACCGGTGGTCGTGGCTGATTCTCCGGGACGCCTTTCAGGGAACCACCCGCTTCGAGGAGTTCCAGCAACACCTCGGAATCTCCCGCGATGTCCTGGCCGCTCGCCTCAAGCATCTGGTGTCCCACGGCATCCTCCGACGACAGGACTACCGAGAACCGGGAAGTCGCACCCGCCAGGAGTACCGACTGACAAAGGCCGGTGTCGACCTGCAACCAGCCCTGATCGCCCTGCTCAACTGGGCGGATACGCACATGCGCGAAGCCGACGA
>CBFHQG010000007.1:0-43937 GCA_965657825.1 Actinomycetes bacterium
ACTAGTCGAGTCAACCCCCGAATCGCGAAAACCCGTTGCGATTATTGAGTTTTTTATCCACAGGTCATCCCCAAGCACAGTAGTCGCACTGGCCCTGTCACTATCACCTACCCTCGAGGGGTGCATCGGTGGCTGAGGTTGTCCGGTATTGCTGCGGCGGTGATTGGCCTCGGTCTCTCAGCCCTCCCCGCTCACGCGCAGGCGGCACCCCTCGTGGAGGACCCCGTCGTCTCCCCCACTGCCCTGTCGTGGTCGGCGTGCACCTATGCCTCGCGAGCACAGTGCACATCGATGTCTGTGCCACAGGACTGGGCGCGCCCCTCGACATCCGGCACCTATCGACTCAGCATCGCGCGGGTACCGGCCGCAAGGCCGAGCAAACGAATCGGGTCGCTGATGTTCAACCCCGGAGGTCCCGGATCGGGAGCGGTCGGCAACCTGTCGTGGGTGCTGTCACTGCTCCCGCAGCGGATACGGGATCGCTTCGATGTGGTCGCGGTCGACCCTCGCGGGGTCGGCGGCTCGCAACCATGGGTGCGCTCCTGCAGCGCGACCCAACCCACTCCCCCGGCGACCGGTGACATCGATTGGCTGTCGTGGACGCGCACCTTCATGGCGGCGAATAAGCGCGCCAATAAGGCCTGCCTGGCATTGAACAAGTCGGTCGCCGACACCGTGGGCACGTGGCAGATCGTGCGGGATCTCGACGCCGTCCGGGCTGCACTCGGTGAGAAGCGGATCACGTTCTGGGGCATGAGCTACGGCACCACGGTCGGTCGCGCCTATGCGCAGACGTTCCCCCACCGCCTGCGGACTCTCGTCCTGGACGGGACGATCTCGCCGATCTCCTCGATCGAATCATGGGCCTTCGAGCACACCTACGACGACGAACTCGCGATCGACACGATGCTGCGCTCCCTGGGCTCGTCATACGGCACGACCCACGCGCGGGTGATGAGCGAATTGGAGATTCGAAGTATTCGCGCACCCAACGGGTTATTGATCACCCGATGGACCGTTGGCCGGGCGCTCGTGGCCTGGTCGTCATTCCACACCACCTGGGGATCAGCGGCGAGCCTCATCACTGCGTTGCGCGATGCCCTGTTCGCCGACACCTCCAGCGCACGGTCGGCGGGGGCGAGCCGCGCGGCGGGCATCGTCGGTGGAACACCGGCAACCGGACAGTCGGGCACCCTCAGCCCACAGTGGACGTATGTCAACTGCGCCGATTTCACAGATCGACCGACCGCCCGGACGCTCGCGAGACTGGCCGAACAGGGGGCACGCACCGGCGGTGCCGGCATCGGGATGGCGGTGCTGCGCGAGGGGGCGCAGTGCGCGGGTCTGCCCGAGATCGGTCGACCGCTCACCCCGATGACGACGTCACTGGAGTTGCGGACTCCCCCGATCATCGTCAACGCACGCGGTGACAACCGGACCCCGTGGACGGCCGCACGCGAAACGCAGGATGCCTTCACTGGGTCGCGCATCGTGGGTTACGCGGGGACCCATCACATCTTGTTCGGGCGGCGGACCTCCTGCATCGACGCACCGGTCACCAAGTACCTGATCCATAAGCGGTTGCCCGATGCGGATATCGACTGCCCGATCTAGTCGAGCAATCCCTCCCCCACCCAACCGCCATCCGGTGCCCCCGGCGGTAGTGCGAACACCGCGGAACCGATCGGGGTGGTCCACAGGTTCAACAGGTCGAGTTCGGCCAGGGTCTGTTGCACAGGCACGAACTGGGTGTCCAGATCAGCGGCGTAGGCGGTGAAGATGTGCCCGGCATCTGTTCGACCATCGGCATCCTGGCCCAGGTCGTAGTTATAGCCGCGACGCAGGAACGGTGCACCGCCGCCAGTGGCGGCACGGCGGATGTGCGCGAAGTCCGAGATCACCGGCGCCCCATCGGGTCCTTCGGCGGCCAGATCTGGTACGACGAATTCCTCATCACCGGTCAGCGGAGCGCCATCGGATAGGCGCCGACCGATCGTGTTCTCCCGATCAGCGCGAGAGACTGCATCCCAGGTGTCCAGGTCCATCGCGATGCGTCGAATGGCGAGCATCGTTCCGCCGGTGAACCACTCCGGCGGTCCGTCGCTCCACACCACCTCGTCGAACTGTTCGGGTGTGCGTGGATTGACGGTGCCATCGACCTGCCCCATGAGATTGCGCGGCGTTGTGCCGGCTTCATGGGTGCCTCGTGCCTCGAGGAACCCCTGTTGCAGCCATCGCTGTTGGGCGAAGGATGCGATGTCCTTCCACAACATGCGCCGAGCATGCGCGACGCTCACTTGGTCATCACCGCAGATCTGGATGAGCAGATCGCCACCGCTCCAGCGTTCCTGCAGGCGATCAATACTGAATTCCGGTAGCGGAGCACACGACGGTGGCCGCTGATCGGGTCGGCCGATCACATCAAACAATCGCGGACCGAAACCGAAGGTGATCGTCAGTCGCGATGGTGCGTGCGCGAGTTCCTCATCGAGGTCGGCGAGCGCGGGCTCGCCCTGTGTCAATCGCGCTGCGTCATCGGAAAGCAGCCGCATCAGGCGAGCGACCGACTCCCGATCAGCATCGGCATTCAGGTCGAAGGCGGAGAACACTGCATGCGCCTGGACAGGGGTCGCGATGCCCGATTGGTGCGCGCCATAGAACGGTTCGGTGTCACCACCGGTGGGGCCCGGGGGTGCCGGGGCCGCGGCATTGGCCGCCGCGACCCCAGCCCCGGCCCCCACGACGGCTCCGCCGACACCGAGTGCCGCGCCACCGAGGAGTTGTCGCCGGGTGATGCCCATCTACATATCACCGTCCATATCGGAGTGATCCATATCGGATTCGTGATACTCCTCATCACCGGCAGCCGATTCCTTGGCCACGGCCGTGAACGTCACCGTCTCGCCCGTGCTCAAGGTGAGGGAAACCTCGACCTCGTCGCCCGGAGCAACCGGAGCCGACATACCCATCGCCATGAGGTGATCCCCGCCGGGCTCGAGCACGGTGGTCGAGTCGGCCGGGAGGACCACGCCACCGGCTTTCTCCTGCATGACCATCTCGCCATCGACCATCGCCATCTCGTGCAACTCAGTTCTTGAACTCGCCGAGTTCGTGGCGGACACGATCGTGACTTCGGCACCACTGGAGTTGGTGATGTCGCCGAAGATCCCGGTCATCGGACCATCGGAGGCGCGGATCCAGGCATCGGTAACGATCACCGAAGCAGTCGAGCCGGAGTCCTGCGCGGAATCCGAACTCGAGCCGCAGCCGGCGAGCGCACCACCTGCTATGAGGAGCCCCGCCGCCAGCAGCGAGGCATGCTTACGCAAACCCTTCATGGGTTGTTCCTTTCACACGAATGAAGAATGGGATGAATTCTCAGTTCATGTGAGAACGGGCGGGCCGCGTCCTTCGATGGTGTGGGCCAGCAGCTCTGGACGACCGTTGCGCGGCTGCATCCACGCGGTCGCCGCTGCTGGGTACACCGGAGAACCCTTGACGACTAGCGGGGTGAACCACGTCGCTGCGTGCCCCAGGAGCGTTTCCAGAAGTGGTCGGAGGGCCAGGATGAGGATGGCCCCAACGATGACGGCGAGCAGATGCGCCCACATCATCAGCATCCCCGGGGTGAGCGCATGCTCGATGGCACCGGCTAGTCCAGGCGCCTGCGATTCCCCCGAGGCAGTGACGTGTGGGGCACCATGCTGGTGAGGATCGGCCACTTCAAGCCATAGATGCGCTGCGAATTGAATCGCGATGAGCAACGACACGATTCCAGACAGACCCCGCAGGCGGCGCGGTAGCGCGACGAAGGCCAACCCCGAGGCCGCGATGATCGTCAACAGTGGGCCGGCTGCGACCGAGCCACCTGCGACCCCGTGGGAGAACGCACTCAGCGCACCGGCTAACCCTCCGAGAACGAGCGAGGTGACGATGCGGCGCATGTCTCCAGGCTATGCCGGGACGCGAAGGTCACCCCATCGAGGATGAACCACTCCCCTGTGGAGTTGGCCACATCCGCCCGCCCTGCGCTGCCAGTGCCTGGGAAATGCTCGTGCGCACGACCTCGCTGGACAGATACGTGGAGTCCAGGTGCGCGGTAGCGGCACGGGCGAATCCGCGGGCCAACCCGGTGAGCCCACTGCCGCCGGAGAGGACCGGAAGGTACACATCGGTCGCCGCCGGGAACAGGGCAGCCGCTCCGCGCCCGAGCGGTACCGGATCGAGGAGATGCACCACGTTCAGCCAGCCACCCAAACGAGAGACATCGACCCCTCGATCGGTGAGCCGTTCCGCGATGTCGGCATGCCCGAGGGGAGCACCGAGGGTGACGAGGAGGTCGACGCGATAGTCGAGTTCGGCGAACAGATCGAGGGCGACGATGGCACCGAGGGAATGGCCGACGAGGACGATGGGTCCGGTGTCGGCATCGGGGGCGCCTGCCTGCACCGCACTGTCCAGACCGGCGTGCACGTGTTCCAGGACGCGACGACGTAGTCGTGGATCGCGCACGTACCGGCGCGCCTGGTCGAGGCCGGCGATGAACCGCGCGGGGGATTCCAGCAGATCCAGCACCGGCCACCGCGAGGGGCGCGGCAGAATCGGCGGCCACGCCAGACCGGTGGGGACCACATCGGTGCACGCAGCAGCGCGAGCGGCGAGCGCCTGCTGTCGAACACGGTAGGCCGCCCTCTGGTCAGCCGACACCTCCACCAGATCGAGAAGCGCGGGCGCGTCGGTGCCCGGCACGTATCCGACAGGTTCGGGTGTCTCGCTCAGGATCGAGGCGTAGGAGGGGGCGACCACCCGGACACTGCGGAGACCCTCCTGCGAGAGGAGCCCCTCCGCCCAGCCCGGGCGAACCCCGCCCACGCCGTGCAGATACGCCAGGACCGCCGTCACCTCGCCAGACTACGACTCACCCGGAGGAGACCGGACTCATCGGTCAGCCGGATCACTGATCGGTCGGATCTGAGACAGGAAAATCAGGCACCTGACCTGTGACGAATGTGAGCGCGTGTGACGAGATGAGACAGGTGACTATTCACGGTGCCAAAGTCGCGAAAATTTTTTTGAAAAGGGGCTTGTGTCGCCTTGACCAACACTGTTAGAACTACTCCTGCACGGCGAGAGATCGCCGGGTGGCACCGAAGGAAACACCCCAACCGGGGGCTCGCCCCCGGGGAGAGCAGGGTAATCCTGCGGATCGCATGTACCGATGCGGTCGGTGTGGATGGCGGTGAGCAGGACGCGAAGGTAAGCACGGCGGCGCCCCCGCAAGGGGAGCGACGGGCGAGACCGGCGGTACGCACCGGAGGAGCCAGCCCGAAAGGGTGGTCGTGACTGAAGAGCGCGAACTCAGGGTGAGACCCCTCGAACTCATACTTCGAGGGGTCTCTTCCTTTTCTAGCGCAGACTCATCCCGATCCTCGGGCGCCACGCCGGGCGCGTCACGCCATCTGGGCCGAGAGCCGCATGAAGCCCTCCTCCAGGCTCACCTCGGGCATCCACTCCAGTGCCGCACGAGTCGCCCGCTGGTCGAACCAGTGCGCGGTGGCCAATTGCTCGGCGATGAACGGGGTCACCACCGGGTCACCGGGGCGATCGAGGCGTTCCCAGGCCGCGGCGGCGGCGTAACCGGCAATGCGGGCTAGCCGATAGGGGATCTTCGCTCGCGGGCCAGGTGCACCGGCTGCACGTGCGATGCGAGTGAGCATCTCCGCGACCGTCCGCGGCTGCCCATTGGACACCACGAACGCACGTCCATGAACTAACTCGTGCCGTACCCGCTCGACTGCCGCGGCGAGCGCGGTTCCCGCGTTGTCGATGTAGGTGGTGTCGATCAGGGCTGCCCCATCACCGACGACGACCAGTCGTCCCGCCCGCGCGCGATCGATGATCCGAGCGGTGAGCTGGGTATCACCGGGACCCCACACCAGGTGCGGACGCACAGCGCAGGTGGCCATCGAGCCGTCAGCGGCGATCACCTGAGCCTCGGCGAGCGCCTTACTGCGCGCATAGTGGCTGCGTGCGTGTGCAGCATCCGCGGGATCTGCATCGGCACCGACCAGTGGCCGCCCCCCATGCGCGACCGATGGGCTGGACACGAAGACGAAGCCACTGACACCTTCGCGACGTGCACCGTCGAGCATGATCGAGGTGCCCTCGACATTGACACGCTGAAACGCACTCCAAGGGCCGGTCACTTCAACGCGTGCTGCCGCATGGACGACCACATCTGCACCCGCGCAGGCTAGGCGAACATCATCGATATTCGTGATGTCTCCGCGGATGACAACGGCACCCTGATCGATGAGGTCGTCGGGAATCCCGCTGCGCTGCAACGTCGTGACCCGGTGTCCTCGAGCGAGGAGCGCGCGCACGGTAGCCCCACCGACGACACCACTGGCTCCTGTGACGAGCACGTGTTGGCTCACGATGCGAAGCTCCTCCCCGCAGAGCCGGCCAATAGGGCGGCGGCCTGGCGTGCCACGCGGGTCCGATCGATCTTGGAGCGGTGGCGGATGTCGACCGGAAGGGTCGCCATCGTCAGCACGGCAGCAACATCGATGCCGCACCGGGCTTGTACGGCGTCGCGTACCTTGATGGTGACGTCCACGTCGGCAACCTGCATCCCGCGACCGCCTCCCGGAAGCACGATCACGACCACCTGGCGACCCTTCGGGCCGCCACCCACGCAGGCTGCCATCGGCGTGCCCGCCGCGCGCGACGCGGCATCCTCTGCTGCCACCGGGGTCACCGGTCCGTGCGCCGTCGTGATCACGTGCGCGAGGCGCCCCTCGATCCACAGTCGACCCTGCGCATCGAGTCGTCCGACATCTCCGGTGCGATGCCAGCCGTCGGCACCGGTGCGGTGCTGAATCGCCCAGCGTCTGTCATAGGAGTGTTTCGTCCACGGCGCGCGGACGACTACCTCTCCTGTGACGTCGATGGTCTCCTGTGCCGTCGAGGCTGGGTGTCCCTGCTCGTCCAGCGCCGCAATGCGCACCTCGACACCGGCGATCGGGGCTCCCACGAGGACACCCGGACCGTCCCCGGCACCTTGAAGCTCTGGTAATCCGACCGCGGTGAGGGGAAGCGCCTCGGTCATCCCGTAGGGCGTCGCAACCTCCGCGCTCGGGATCAGCCGGGCTAGTGCTTCCAGGGTGGGTACGGGCGTGGGCGCACCGGCGACCATCAGCAGCTTCAGTCGATCGGGGCGGCGAGCTGTGCGATCAGCGGTATCGATTAGCGCCCGCACACCGGTGGGCGAGGTCCATGCGATCGTTCCACCGACCGCATCGGCCGCGGCGGTGAAGGACTCCATGGTGAGTGTCGATGGGTCGGTGACATCCATGTCGGGTATCGCCGATGGGATACCCAGGGCCGGACCGAGCACGACCCACGGCGCGAATGCTGCGACGAGACCGTCGTGCTCCGGATCGATGGAGTAGGCCTCAGCGATCGCGTCGATGAGCGCTGTGATCCGCGACCGGGTGTAGGCGACCCCCTTCGCCGGGCCGGTCGACCCGGAGGTGAAGGCGATCAGTGCGAGCCGCTCATCGTCGATCACCGGCTGGTTCTGGGCACCGATCCCTCGGCGGGTCACGTCCACCAGCGTGGCGGTGACCCTGAGAATGCGTCGTTGCGCATTCGAAGCGCTCCCGGCGAGGATGCGTACCCCGGGGATATCCAGGTCGCGTGTGATGGCCAGACCTGCAGCGATGGCGATGACATGCTCGGGTGCCGCGCCTCGTAGGGCACGACGCATGCCCGTCAGGCCCAGGCCGCGGTCAGCGACCACGACACTCGCACCGATCGCCCAGCAGGCGTAGACGCTGGCCACCAGATCGGCCCCGGGCGGAATGAGTAGTGCGACCCGATCACCGGGTGCGATGCCCTCCGCCAGAAGTCCTGCCGCTAACTCCTCGACCCGTCGCGACAGCAGCGACCAGGTCACCTGATGACCGGTACCCAGATCGGCGAGAGCAACGGTGTCATCGTCACGGTTCACCGAGAGAGCTCGAATAGGTGGTGCCGCGCCCGTGGCACCGGCTGACGTGGCATCCGCTGACATGGCATCGGCTGACATGGCATCGGCTGACATGGCATCGGCAGGCGATGAGAGGTGGGCGATCCATTCGATGATGTCGTCGATCGCCTCGGGAGCATCCTCGGTCACCAGATGTCCGGCCCGTTCGTAGCGATGCACATCGGCCTGGGGCATCCGCGTGAGCAGGTCGCGGCAGTAACGATCGGAGAACACCGGGTCATCAGCACCCCAGGCGAGCAGGACGGGGACATCGAGTGCTTTCACGCCCTCGGCGATCGCATCGAGGGTGGTTGCGGAGGGGTGGTCGGGTTCCAAGGGGATATCGGCAACGAAGTCGGCAACCGATTGGCGACGATGCGCACCTATGTAGGGCGCCTGGAATCCGGCGACCACGTGCTTCTACAACGCCCGGCCCCGCACCGCGGACAGAGTCGTCGTGCCCCGGGTGAATGTCGGTGTCCTTTGCGTGGCCAGTGCGCGCAGAGGCCGCCATCGAGCCAAACGGATCAGTTGGGGAGCTCGGGCGCCCTGTGGTTGATGCACCGCGGTGTTCGTCAGTACACAGCCCCGCAATAGATCTCGGTGACGCAGCGCCCAACCCAATGAGACCGGACCACCCCAGTCATGCGCGACCGTGACCACAGGGCCCTCGACAGCGAGCGCATCGGTGAGGGCATCGAGGTCAGCGATGCGCTGGGCGAGCCTGCGCACTCCAGGGGGGCGTTGCGAGTACCCCATGCCGATCTGGTCGACTGCGATCACCCGCCAGGATTCCGGCGCGTGCGCTAGCAGTCGTCGCCACAGGTACGACCAGGTCGGATTGCCATGCACGGCCAGAACGGTGACCTCCGCGTGGCCGCGCGCCGGGCGTTCCAGCAGGTGCCAGGTGACATCTCCGACCGTGACGAGTCGAGACCACTTCGGGTCCAATCCCTCCAGGCCCTGCGGGGGGAGCGTTGCTGAGAGTTCAGCCACGCCTCACCACGTGATCTCGATGACCGAGGCGTTCAACCCCGATCCGATCCCCAGGCAGCCCACGCGATCACCGGCTCGCAGGTCATCGACCTCGCGAGCCAGGGTGAAGGGAATCGAGGCGGGGCCGATATTGCCGTAGGTCGGGAACGTCATCGGCACCCGTTGCGGGTCGATGCCGAGAGCGGCGGTGATCGTGGACGTATGCACATTGGAGACCTGGTGGATGATGTAGCGATCGAGGTCCGACCACGAGAACGTCTGTGCCGCCTCGGCCCACAATTCGACAGACAGTGCGACGCCTGCTTCGAGGAGCGCGCGCGAGTCGGTGCGCATCTGCGTCAGATCGCCGACACAGAGTTGGTGATGCTGGGTCGCCGCACGGCCGACACCACCGACGAAGCGATGTCCTTCGCTGTGGTCGCTGGCACGACCGAGGACCATCGCCGCTCCCCCGGAACCCAGGGTCAAGGTGGCGAAGTTGTCGAAGATGTCCTGCACGGTCGCATCCGGTGACTGCAGCCGCTCGATCGTGAGTTCCTGCGGCTGACGACTGCCCTCCCCATCGACGATGAGCGCGTAGTCGATCTGTCCGGCATCGATCATCATCCCCGCGATGTGCATGCCATTGACGAACCCGAGGCATGCATTGGACAGGTCGAAGTTCAATGCCGACGACGGCAGACCGAGCTGGTGGTGCACGTCGACGGCGGCCGATGGTTCGAGGTTCGCCCGGGAGACCGAGGTGTCGATCAGCAACCCGATGGCACCGGCATCGATCCCCGCATCCGCGAGTGCCTTCGCTCCCGCCATCGCGGCCGCATCGGCGAACGTGACGTCAGAGGGCCACCAGCGCCGCTCCCGGATCCCTGCAAGTCCTTCGAGGAGGCCAGGTGTCACATCAAGACGGGTGTACGTCTCCGCGAGCGCCTCGTCGATCTGAGCAGACGTGACCACGATCGGCGCCTCAGCGATCGACACGGATAGCACCGCGGTGTCGCTGAAGCGGAAAGTGGTGTTGCCTGCTGTCACGTGAGGACCCCTCCGGGATACGCGTATCGGGACCGTTTCTGGTGGACCATCCTCACACACGCCCCTCGGCCACGCTCCACGACTGGGCCTAGCGACCGAATTTATCGACCTTGGAGTCGATGAGGTTCGCATACCGGATAGCCCCGCTGGACTCACGAGGGTGGTAGCCGTCGGGGTAGAACCAGGAGGGATTACGGTCGGAGATCCGGTGCCAATCGATGATCCGCACCCGCTTGCCCTTGAAGGATTTGTCGCAGGCTTTCAGTGTGGCGTTATTGGCGTCCTCCCACGAGCGGGGCACGCGGACGGTAACGAAGAAGACCGTCCGCTTGGACCCGGCCTGCTGCACCGCGGCCTGGCAGGTGCTCAGCGAGATGGAGCCGTTCGTGCCGAGGTGGACCACGACGTTCCGTGGCAACCTGCTGCCATAGGACCTCATGATGCCGGGCAATTCAGAGAACTGACGGCTCACGGTGTAGTTGACGGTAAATCCGCGGGCCCGAAGAGCATTGGTATTCATGCCGGCGACCGAGTCTCCGATCACGATACGACCGGCCGGTGGTGCAGCCTGGGCCGCCGGTGAAGCGATCACGACCGATGTCACCAGAAGGGCGCAACAGGCGATGCCTGCCGCGAGGGCTTTGGGAATGTTCACACCTTCACTATGCAAGGTGGTCCCCCGGTCTCGTCAAGTCAGGACACGTCAAGACAGGACACCTGCGATTCCACATTCGAGGTATTCGGGGCCGATAGAAAATCGAGGCCGAGAGAATTTCTGTGATTGTGGGGCGGGTGGGGCTCGAACCCACGACCTGTCGGATTATGAGTCCGCCGCTCTGACCAACTGAGCTACCGCCCCGCTACTGTGCGCTCTGCGATGCACACGCCGTGCGCGATCGCAGGTCACGTGTCGCGTGACCCCATTCTGGCGAAAGGCACCCTCCCATGACACACCGGCTCCGACCCCTGATGTGGGCCACTGCACTCATCTCACTCGCCGCACTCGCCTTCGGCCTGCCCACCGCTGCCTCGGCTGGCGATCGCACCATCACCCGCAATCTGACCTTCGCCACGGAGGTCACCAGTGTGGGAACCGACCTCACCGAACTACCCGGTGACATCGTCTACGGCTGGAACAATCTGCAAGGCAAAACCCGATGGGGTAGCCGCAGCGCCGCACTGAACTTCCTCGGGGAGGTCGACTACGTCGACGGATCCGGGCCCTTAGGTGGTTTCGTCACCGTCACCCACCCCAATGGCATGCAGCTGGCCCTACGGGTGAACGGACAGGCGACCTCGCCCCCCGGACCGGGCACGAAGGACGCCACCTTCCGCGGAACGGTGCGGGTGATCGGCGGCTCCGGTCGCTTCGCGGGGGCAACCGGGCACGGGACGATGACCGGGTCTCGCACGGCCTCCCTCGGAGGTGCGGTGGCGCTGACGTTCACCGTCACCGTCACCCGCCCCGCCTGAGCAGGCACCTCGAGCGACCTGTGGATAACGCGCGCGTAGATCACGAAACCCTGCCATCTGCGACATTACTGTTATCGTTGACCGATCAGTAACACCTGATCACCGCCAGATCCCCGCCAGGTCATCGCGAGCGCTTCGTCGCAAACAGAGGGTCGTATGGCGACCGTCGGGGCCGGAACATCACGTCGAGGACCGAGGAGCAGCCGGTGAAGCACAGCCGCAGCAGGATGCGCACCGCCCTTGTGGGGGTGGCCGCCGCCGTCGGCCTCACTGCTGCTGGCCTGCTCGCGGCCCCACCGAGCACCGCTGATGCCGAGCGCATCGCCCAGATCGAGGCCGAACTCGACGCCCTCGCCCAGGAGCAGGCCTACGCCAACGAGCAGGTCCTCACCGCCCAGTACGAGTACGACCAGATCAATACCAAGATCGACAGGATCCAAAAGCGGGTCGATGAGGCCAAGACCGACCTGAAGGAGACCCAGGACTCCATCGGTCGTTACGCCGCAGCCGCCTACCGGACCGGCGGCATCGACTCCGGGCTGCAGCTCCTCCTCGCTGAGGACCCCCAGGAGTTCCTTGACTCAGCGGTGGTCCTCGACATCGTCGCCAACAGCCAGAACACCGCGCTGCGTAAGGGCCAGGTCGCCCGGGTGAAGCTCGCCCAGGCCACCGCAGAACTCACCCAGCAGCAGGCCGATGCCGAAGTCGCCCTGACCGCGATCGAGACCTACAAGGCCGATCTCGACGACAAGATCGCCGAGACCGAGGCGTACCTCGCCCAACTGAAGGAAGAGGAGCGCCGCCGGCTGGAGGAGGAACGCCAGCGCCGCGAGGCCGAGCAGCGAGCTGCTGCTGAGCGAGCCGCTGCGGCTGCCGCACAGGCAGCAGCGGAGGCTGCGGCGCAACAGGAATCCTCGAACGGCTCGAACTCCGGTAGCAGCTCGAACTCCGGTAGCGGCTCCAACTCCGGTAGCGGCTCGAACTCCAGTGGCAGCTCGAACTCCGGTGGCGATAGTGCCTACAACGGGGGAAGCGGGATGAGTTCCGACCGAGCGGCGGTGGCAGTGGCAGCCGCCTTGGCCCAGGTCGGCGAGCCCTATGTCACCACCCCTCCGGGCGCCCGACCCCCGGATTCGTGGGACTGCAGCAAGCTCACCACCTGGGCATGGGCCCAGGCCGGGGTGCGCCTGACCCCCTACTCGGCTGCCCAGATCAACGAGGTGCGCACGATCCCCCAGGACCAACTCCAGCCCGGTGATCTGCTGTTCTACTACAACCCCAGCTGGGGCCGGGTCGGCCATGTGTCGATGTACATCGGCGGCGGAATGGTGGTGGAGGCCTCCAGCCCAGCGACGGGCGTCCGGATCCACCCGATCTACTGGGGCAATTTCGTCAAGGCGGGGCGCCCGTACGCCTGATCAGGTCACGACAATGTGTCGACTGTGACACTACTGTTACCATTGCCCGATCAAGGCGGTGATGACCGGTCTAGGCCGGTTGCCCGTACCGACGAGATGGCAACGAGAGGGTCGACTTCTGTGACCGCACACTCCAGACGGCTACGCCTCACCCTGGTCGGGGTGGCCGCCGCCACCGGGCTCATCGCCGCCGGCATCATCAGTGCACCCGCCAGCACCGCGACACCGGAGCGCATCGCCCAGATCGAAGCTGAACTCGACGCTTTGGGCATGGAGCAGGCCTACGCCAACGAGCAGGTCCTCACCGCCCAATACGAGTACGACCAACTCAACGCCAAGATCGACCGCACGAAGGGCAAGGTCGACCGGGCGAAGAACGACTTGAAGGAGACTCAAGGCTCGATCGGTCGCTACGCGGCCGCCGCCTACCGCACCGGTGGCATCGACTCCTCCCTGCAACTCCTGCTCGCCGACGACCCGCAGGAGTTCCTCGATTCCGCCGTCGTGCTCGACATCGTCGCCAATAGCCAGAATGCTGCACTTCGCAAGAGCCAGGTCGCTCGACTCAAACTCGCCCAGGCCACTGCCGAACTCAGCCAGCAGCAGGCGCAGGCAGAGATCGTCCTGGCCACCGTGGAGGCCAATAAGGCCGCCCTAGACGACAAGGTCGCCGAGACCGAGGCCTACCTCGCTCAACTCAAGGAGGAGGAGCGCCAACGTCTGGAAGAGGAGCGCAAGCGCCGTGAGGCCGCCCAGCGCGCGGCGGCTGCAGCCGCGGCAGCAGCCAATCAGAGCAGCTCGTCAGGCTCCAACACCTCCGCACAGGGCGGTCCCAACGACAGCGGCTCACTGACCACCGGATACAACGGCGGCAGCGGCGGGGTGAGTTCGGATCGCGCGGCCATCGCGGTGTCCGCCGCTCTCGCGCAACTAGGCGAGCCGTACGTCAACACTCCCCCCGGTGCCGTACCTCCGAACTCCTGGGACTGCAGCAAGTTAACCGCATGGGCCTGGGCCCAAGCCGGTGTGCGACTGACGCCGTACTCCTATGTGCAGTCCCGCGAGGTGCGACAGATCTCGACCAGCGAACTGCAGCCGGGCGATCTGCTGTTCTACTTCAAAAGCGGTGCCCACCACGTGTCGATGTACATCGGCGGCGGCCAGATCATCGAGGCATCCAGCCCGTCGACCGGGGTTCGGATCTCGGCCCTGTGGAACTCGTGGAACACCACCCACTTCTCCTGGGCCGGGCGTCCCTACGGCTGATCGAGCTAACCAGAAGTCGCGCCTGCTAGTCTCGCCACGGCTTCACATTCACAACTAATCATGGTCACGGGGGTACTCATGCTGATGCATCATGTCGGTACGTTTGGCAAAGCGATCACCGCAGTCTCCGCCTCACTCGCGATATGTCTCGCCTCGTTTTCACTAGCTCCCTCTGCGGGCGCTAGTGAGCGGGCCAACGCACCGGCTGAGTTCCACGCCGAGATCTCACAGGCTTCTCAAGCAGCACCGGCAGGCCCACAGGTCTCAGCGAAGAGTGAGTCGCAGACACGATCGATCTCCTCGAAGCGCATTAACGGGTTTGATCTCTTTGACGGAAACTACGTGGACGTGTTTGAGTCCTGTGGAGATGCAGAGCGTGGGTCTCTTGGGTCGCGCAATGGGATCAAACTCTGGACTTCTGTTTACGATCTGTGCGCATTCGGAGTAGAGATTGCTCTCCCTCGTGGAACGAACGAGTGGCGCCTGACCTTCGAGGGTATCGACGAATGCTTTGATGAACTTTGGCTATTCGCAGTAGCCGACGATGACTTCGGGCTGATCGAAGAAGGAAAATCGATTAGATTCCCCAGTAACGACTGTGGGCCCGCTCGAGAGATGACCACAAATTGGTCGTCGAAAATCTTCGGTGGCAGCGCTTACATCCTGATCTTCACTGACGCCTTCATCAGCCCGTTAAACATAGATAGCGTTTTACTCGAATACAAGACTGACTCCGAGCCGGCACCTGAGCCGACACGACCCTCCACCATCACCATCACCTGTTCTACTGGCAACGTCGACGGGAAGCCCGGAGCGATCTGTTTGGGCGAAACCAAGCGGATCGCCGAGGACTCCCGCCTTCAGCCGTTTGTTCGAATCAACGGCAAGGGCAAGTGGGCGAAACTGGCCAAGAAGTTCCAGCCCGCAGTGACTTCAGACGGCACTTTCTCCTGGGCATGGTCCAACAAGAGAGCCAAATCCTTTGAGGTGTACTTCACATTCGAAGACGTGGAGAGCAACCGTTCCAGCGCGCCTGCCTAGCTCGGGCCGGTGGCTCCCGCACCTGGACTCGAACCAGGAACCCTCTGATTAACAGTCAGATGCTCTGCCGATTGAGCTATGCGGGACCGAAGCGAGGCATCACTCTAGCAACCCTTCAGGCGCGCTAGATTCCGAGGCTCTCGCGCAGATCGCTGAGGGCATCCACTGCGGCAGTTCGCAATCGGGGGTCGTGGGGATCCACACCCGGATCGAAGGTCACCCGCCACTCGATCGGGGCATCGGAGTCCGATCGACGGCCGACGATGCGAGCCCCCGCTCCCTCGATCAACTCGATGTGTTCGCTCACCACGATGCTCGCCATCACCCGCTCGCGCACCACCTCGGGGATGCGACCGGGCGCCGCCAGATCGATGCGCCATCGCCGCGCCGATTCATCCATGCGGGCTTCCACGACCAGTTGAGGGTCCTCCCAGGTGGCCCGATCCACCACCGTCCAGGCCAGTCGTGTCCACTGCTGGGATCCCAGGGTTCCGCTCTCGGGTAGGTAGATCGCCCGCGTCGAGGCGAACACCTCTCCGGAGGGGCCCTCGGCCCAAGCCAAGAGCCGCTCACCGGGTTCGGCAAGATCGACTGGCAGTCTCCGGCGACCCATCGCCTAGCCCTCCCCCTGCTCCCGCAGATCCCGCCGGTAGGCCTCCAGCCCCATGAGCTCGGTGAACAGTGCCTCGCGCTGTGCTGAGCCTTCCTCGGCCCGCTGCAGGCGACCCCGCAGATCCTCGATGCGACGGGAGGCGTCGAACTCCAGCAGCCGGGCCACCACGGAGGTGGCGTACCGAGCATCCGCCCCAGCACTGACCGGCATCGGTTCCACCGCGAGCGCGCGCACGCGACTGCGCACCTCATCGTCAGGGCAGGCATCCAAGACGACCTGGACCCAGCCGCCCTCGGTGAGGTCCGGCCGAGGCCCACCAGCCGCGACGATCGCCTCATGCACCGACAGATAGCCAGGATGCGGGTACGCCGAAGATTCCACGGTCGCGTACCAGCCGCTGACCAGGGCGGGTTCCTGCAGAGCGCACTTCAGCGCCTCCCGCTGCACTGAGGTCGCCGGGTCGCTGGGGCTCACCTGGCGTGCGGTGACACCTCGCGATGCCCCCGTCGAGGCCCCCGTCGAGGCCCCCGTCGATGCCCCCGTCGATGCCCCCGTTGACGACCCGCCACGCCGTAGGGCTCGGGATACCTCGCCCTCGGCCAACCCCAGCCATCCGGCCAGGCGCCGGGCATACTCTGGACGCAACGCCGGATCCTTGATCGATGCCACGATCGGAGCCGCCTCTCGCAGGGCGTTGATCCGACCCTCCGCCGTGTCGAGGTCGTAGGCGGCGAGCACCGATCGAATCGCAAATTCAAAGAGTGGGACACGACGATCGACCAACTCGCGCACGGCCGCATCACCATGCTGCTGTCTCAGATCGCACGGATCCAGCCCATGTGGCTCGACCGCCACGAAGGTCGCCGCCATGAACCGCTGGTCATCATCGAAGGCCTTCAAGGCTGCGCGTTGACCCGCCGCATCACCATCGAAGGTGAAGACGACCTCACCGCGCATCCGGTCGTCATCCATCAGTAGGCGCCTGAGCACCTTGATGTGGTCAGCCCCGAAGGCAGTGCCGCAGGTTGCCACCGCGATGGGGACACCGGCCAGATGACAGGCCATGACATCCGTATACCCCTCGACGATCACCGCTCGCTGGCTCTTGGAGATCTCTCGACGTGCCAGATCGAGCCCATAGAGAACCTGGCTCTTCTTGTACAGGGCGGTTTCAGGTGTGTTGAGGTATTTCGGCCCATCGTCGTCGTCGAACAACTTACGCGCACCGAAGCCGATGACGTCGCCGGCCAGATCACGGATCGGCCAGATGAGCCTTCCGCGGAAACGATCGAAGGTGCCCCGACTCCCCTGCGATACCGCACCCGCGGCGAGCATCTCAGCATCGCTGAAGCCGGCACCGCGCAGATGTTTGATCAACGCATCCCAGGATCTGGGGGCGAAGCCGAGCGAAAAGGTGGTCCACGCGTCGGTGTCGAACCCGCGCGAGGTGAGGAACTCACGTGCCGGTTGCGCCTCGGGTGAATTAAGTTGACTGATGAAGAACTCCGCGGCTGCCCGGTTGAGCGCGATGAGTCGGGTACGCGTTCCGGTGTCGCGCTGCACACCGGCGCTACCCTCGACGTATCGCAGGGTCACCCCGGTGCGTCCGGCAAGCTTTTCGACCGCCTCGGTGAAACTCAGGTGATCCAACTTGGTGAGGAAACTGATGACGTCGCCACCCTCCTGGCACCCGAAGCAGTAGAACATGCCCTTGCTCGGGGTCACGTGGAATGACGGCGAACGTTCATCGTGGAAGGGGCATAGACCCTTCAGGCTCCCCCCTCCAGCAGGCTTGAGCGCGACGTAGTCGCGGACGATGTCATCGATTCGGGCGCGCTCGCGGACGAGGGCGATGTCCTCGTCTCGGATGCGACCACTCATGCTCGCGATCCTAGGTGCCCTCGGTGATCCATGCGGGCTAGCGTCCCCAGGCTGGGTAGAGGCGCCTCATCGGCACAACTGCTGGTGCCAGGCCAGGGCGCTGGCGTCAGTGAGGCTGGCCACCTGGTCGATGACCACCCTGAGGCGCTCGGCATCGTTCGCGGCGTCGTCGTACCGGGGTGCAAACCATGGTTCGATGTCACGGCCCTGATTGAGCACCATGGCTGACACGAGTTCAGCCAGGATCTCGCGCTGTCGGGCGTACTCGACGTCGGCGCCCTGCCGGTTCATCACGTAGATGGCGGTCATCGCCTTCAACGCCGCCACCTCGGCACGCACGTCGTCGGGGACGATGAGGTTCGCGTCGTATCGGGTCAGGCGGCCACCCGGATACGCCTCGCGCGTGGCGTGCTCAGCGGCCGAGCAGAAGCGGCCGATCAATCCCGATGTCGCAGTCTTCAGCGCCACCAGATCACGCATCGAGGCATCAAAGGAGGTCGGCCAGGTCTCCCAGGCCAGCAGGCGATCCAGGCCCGCACCGATCGCGGCCGGATCGACTCCGGGCAGATAGACCCGATGGGCGACATCCATGATGTTCTCGCGTTCGGTGGCCGAGGTGAACATGTCGAGGGTGATCAGCCCGGTGTGGAGGGCATCTTCGAGATCGTGGACGGAGTACGCCACGTCATCCGCCCAGTCCATGACCTGCTCTTCCAAACAGGTGCGTTCCCCCGGCGCCCCCTCACGCAGCCAATCGAACACCTGCGCATCGTCGGCGTAGTAGCCGAACTTGGTGGTGCCCTCGCGACGCGGCCACGGATACTTGCACGAGGCATCCAGGCTCGCCCTGGTCAGATTCAGCCCGACACTCTCGCCGTCCTGGGTGAGAGTCTTCGCCTCCAGCCGCGTGAGCACACGCAACGTCTGCGCATTGCCTTCGAACCCACCGATCGAATCAGCGATCCGATTGAGTTCGGTCTCACCGTTGTGGCCGAAAGGCGGATGGCCGAGGTCATGGGCGAGGCCGGCCACATCGACGAGGTCGGGATCACATCCGAGAGCAGCGCCGAGTTCACGAGCGATCTGGGCGACCTCGAGGGTGTGCGTCAACCGTGTCCGCGGGAAGTCGGCATAGCCGGCGGTGAGCACCTGGGTCTTCGCGGCCAACCGCCGCAGTCCCGCCGAATGCAGAACGCGTGCGCGATCACGGGCGAAGGCACCCCGTGTCGAGTGACCATCCTCGGTGATGATGCGCGCGCGATCGTGGTCGGTGTAGCCGTCCTCACTCACGCGCTCAGCCTCCGCTCACCGAAAGCTCAGCCTCGCGGAGCAGCAGGGTGCCAGCACCATCGAGCAGCGGGGAGTCCAGCCACCCTTCGGGCAGGCTCGGCGGGCGCTCACCTCCGGTGCGGCCGCGCGGGGCGCTCATGACGGTGGTGTCCGCCGGCTGATCGGGATCGATCTGGGCGAGCAGGTCGTCGAGTTCGGCGAGGCTGGCGACGGTGCCGAGCGCTGCCCGCACGTGACGACGCACGACATAGCCCTTGAGATACCAGGCGATGTGCTTGCGGATCTCGCGGCAACCGGTGAGTTCGCCGAACGCCTCCACCATGAGTTCTGCGTGGCGACGCAAGGTCGCAAGCACGGTCACCAGATCGGGATCCGGTGGAATGGGTTGACCGGCAAATGCGGCGGCGAGCTGCCCGAACAGCCAGGGCCGCCCCAGACAACCGCGACCAACGACGACTCCTGCGCACCCGGTCTGATCGACCATGTCGAGGGCATCCTGTGCGCTGAAGATATCGCCGTTGCCCAACACGGGAGTTCCCGGAAGGTGCTCGACGAGGCGGGTGATCGCCGACCAGTCGGCGCGGCCGGAATACATCTGGGCGGCCGTGCGCCCGTGCAGGGCAACCCAGGAAACCCCGGCATCCGCAGCGATTCGACCCGCATCGAGATAGGTGAGGTGCTCATCGTCGATGCCCTTGCGCATCTTCACAGTCACCGGGACGCGACCATCAGCCGCACGCACGGCACCGGTCACGATGGCTTCGAAAAGATCGCGTTTCCACGGAAGCGCTGAGCCACCACCCTTGCGAGTGACTTTCGGTACCGGGCAGCCGAAGTTGAGGTCGATGTGATCGGCAAGATCCTCAGCGACCACCATGCGCACGGCCTGGGCGATGACAGCCGGGTCGACGCCGTAGAGCTGGATCGATCGCGGGGATTCATCGGGTTCGAACCGGATCATGTCCAGCGTCGCCTCATTGCGTTCGATGAGAGCACGAGAGGTGATCATCTCGCTGACGTAGAGGCCCGCACCCGCTTCGCGACACAGCCGTCGAAAGGCTCGGTTCGTGATGCCGGCCATGGGCGCCAGCACGACAGGAGGCGTCACGACATGCGTCCCCACTGCCAGCCCATTCACGGGCCCCATTGTGGTGCATGGGGCTCGGGCAGGTTTCGCGTGGCGTGTCCACGGATCCGCACAGGCCCGGGTATATGCTAATGAGATTCATTCCCATCTAGGAGGACCCATGAACCGCTCCGCCCTCGTCGCCGCTATCGCTGATCGCACCCAGCAGCCCCCCGCCACCGTTGATGCCGTGATCGAGGGTCTGGCGTCGGTGCTCGTCGAATCTGCCGCGGATGGAACCCGCGTCCACCTGCCGGGGCTGTTGACCTTGGAAACCGTGGTTCGACCAGCACGCCAGGGTCGCAACCCGCAAACTGGCCAGCCCATGATGATCGCTGAGCGTCGAGTCCCCAAACTCAGTGCGGGCGCGACCTTGAAAAGGGCTGCTGCGGGTGAGTAGCACGCCGCCCACCGGTGTCCTGGGCATCGATCAGCGCGGAATACCCACCCATGCCTGCCTGGTCTGCGGCGGAACGGTGTTCACGATCTTCGCGAGCTTCGAGGACTACGAGATCGTGTCGTGGTGGATGGACGCTGAATGTGCGCAATGCGGCAGTCCTCTGACCGCACCGTGCCCGGCCGATCGTCCGATCGAGGAGTTCTAGCGCTTGAACAGGCGGCCGAAGAAGGAGTGCTCTCGCTTATAGGCGGACATCTCCTCGGCCGTGCAGGAGCAGCGGGCGTTCTTGGGCACCCCGGCGAGGACCTGGTTGACGTGCTGGCCGCACCCGGCCCAGCTCGCCTTCTCACATCGCTTGCACATCACCTGTCGACACATGCTGAGCAAGATACCCCAGGGGGTATCTTGGAATCAACTCAAACGGTAGTTCCGACCAGCGTGGGCGCCACGGGTGGCAGGTTCGTGATCGTGACGTCACGAAGTCCGGTCACATCGAAGCCGGCGTGGGCGAGTGCTGCCCGGGTGTCCCGGTCCGCGTGGCAACCACCCGCCAGCCGAGGCCAGATCGGTGCCACGAGTCGTTGACTCCGGCGCAGCCAGGTGCCTTCGGGGGCACGCACGTGCTCCAGAAGGCAAACCACTCCGCCAGGACGCAGCACTCGGCGGACTTCGGCGAGCGCAGCATCGACATCAGAAACAGTGCACAGCACGTAGGCCAGGAGCACCGAGTCGACGTCGTCATCGGCGATCGGCAGGGATTCGGCGAGCGCATCGATCACCTCGACGTCGATGCCGCGAGCCCGCGCCGCAGCGACGCGCGTCTCAGCAGACGCGCGCATCGAGGCACTCGGCTCCACGGCGACGACACTGGAGACGCCATCGGGAAGGTGGTCGAGATCATGTCCGGGCCCGAGGCCGACGATGAGGAGTCGGCCGGTCGCGGGGGCCAACGCCCGCTCCCGCAACTCCCCCAAACCCGTCCGCTCCCCCGCTCCGGCCACCGCGCGGTACACGAGGGTGAACAACGGATGATCATGACCTGCCATCTGACGATTATCCCGCCCGAAATCACGGGACAGGAATCTTCGAGTGATTCTTCGGGTGGATTCGGCCCATATAGGGTTCGATTCGCCCCAAGAAGGGCTAGCAGGTGGGGAGGCGCTGGGCCAGCCATCCGGTCAGGGCATCGAGCCCGATGCGCTCCTGGGACATCGAGTCGCGATCGCGCACGGTGACCGCCTGGTCGTCGAGGGTGTCGAAGTCCACGGTCACGCAGTACGGCGTGCCGATCTCGTCCTGACGGCGATAGCGCCGGCCGATCGCCCCGGCATCATCGAACTCCACGTTCCAGCGCTTGCGGAGGTCATCGGCGAGCCCACGCGCCTTCGGCGACAGATCCGCATTTCGCGACAGCGGCAGCACCGCAACCTTCACCGGCGCCAGCCGCGGATCGAACCGCAACACCGTTCGCGTGTCCACCCCGCCCTTCGCGTTAGGTGCAGAGTCCTCGTCATAGGCGTCGAGCAGGAACGCCAGAACGCACCGGGTCAGGCCCGCTGCCGGCTCGATGACATAGGGGACCCAGCGCTCGCCGAGGTCTTGATCGAAGTAGGACAGATCCGTGCCGGAGTGCTCACCATGGGTCTTGAGGTCGTAGTCGGTGCGGTTGGCGATGCCCTCCAACTCCGCCCACTCCGAGCCGGCGAACCGGAATCGATACTCGATGTCGACGGTGCGCTTGGAGTAGTGACTGAGCTTCTCCTTGGGGTGCTCGAAGAAGCGCATGTTGTCGGGGTTCATCCCCAGATCGGTGTACCAATCCCAGCGGGCCTGGAGCCAGTATTCGTGCCACTCCTCATCAGTGCCCGGCTTGACGAAGAACTCCATCTCCATCTGTTCGAACTCACGCGTGCGGAAGATGAAGTTGCCCGGTGTGATCTCGTTGCGGAAACTCTTACCGGTTTGGCCGATGCCGAACGGCGGCTTCTTGCGCGCGGCATTCATCACGTTCAGATAGTTGACGAAAATGCCCTGCGCGGTCTCGGGTCGCAGATAATGCAGCGCACCGGCGTCCTCAACAGGTCCGACCATCGTGCGCAGCATCCCGTTGAAATCGCGCGGCTCGGTGAAGTCACCCTTGGTCCCGCAGTTGGTGCACACGATCTCGGTGAGACCCCCGGTCGGGAGCGAGCCGTGCTTGTCCTCATAGGCCTCGAGCAGTTGATCGGCACGCCAGCGCTTGTGGCACTTCTTGCATTCGGTCAGTGGATCGACGAAGGCCGACACGTGACCGGAGGCCTCCCACACCTGAGGGGCGAGGATGATCGAGGAGTCCAGGCCCACGACATCGTCTCGACCGCGCACCACCGACTGCCACCACTGGCGGCGGATGTTGTCCTTGAGTTCCACCCCCAGTGGGCCGTAGTCCCAGGCGGAACGACTGCCGCCATAGATCTCGGATGACTGGAAGACGAACCCCCGTCGCTTGGACAGGTTGACTATTGCATCGACGCGATCGGCGGCCATGAAGGACTCCACTCCGGCTGGATGTCGGCGGACACATGTTGTGAGCTTCTAACGAGCGTCACTCTAGTGGTGCGATGAAGTGCCACTGCAGTGACCTGCGACCCAGCGGTCGATGCACCGCGATGATCTCGTGGTAGGCACCGGCAAGGATCCACTCTGCCTGACGAGGGCATACGGCCACGGCCAGGATCAAACGGCCCACCCCCGCCTCGCGTAGCGCCCCCGCCGCCAGCATCGCCGCCTGGCCGGTCTCGACTCCACGATCCACCACCATCACGGTCAGGCCCGCACACTCGGGCACTGCTCCGATAACCGGGGCATCACCGCGGTCGATGGGCAGGAGTTCACAACGACTGCCCACCCGCTTGGCCACAACTTCAGCGATGGGTGTCGCTGATTCACCGAGGGCGAGGACCACATCGACCTCGGCTACGACGTGATCGGGCACAGCCGCTGCGAGTGCGCGCGCCGCCGCTGGCAGATCAGCGAACAGAAAGGATGCGGTCATGGAGCCCTGGTCCTGGAGCCCTGGTCATGAAGCCGGTGGTACGTAGCCGGCCGCTGCCTCACCCAGGCTGACGCTGCCGGCATCTCGCGCCAGGGACCCGGTCGAATCGCGCGCACCGTGTTCGTCTCGCACGTGGAGGAGTTCGAAGGCCGTCGGCTCATCGATCGCCTGAGAGAGCAGGGGCACCACCGAGACCTTGACATCGAAATTCGACAGCGCGCGGCGGTAGGCCCCGACCGACTCCCACTCCAAGGTCAGCACGACCAGACGAGGGTCGTCGGTGGAGCGCCCGATCGATGCCTGACGAAGGCCGCCCTGGGCGGCCAGCAGCGAGCAGGCGTCCCGCAGCCTGCCGTGCAACTGCGCTGAACTGTCGTCGAATCGGATGACGACGAGAAGCCCGCCGTCGGCACCTGGCACCATGGTCCCCACGGTAGTCACCCATGTGCGCACGACCAAAGGAGCTCGAGAATGGCCAAGCGACCGGGCGTGCGCGGTCCGCAGGGACCGTCAGGTGAGGGACGACCCTCCGGCGCGGGGCGACCGCCGAATTCAGGCGGCGATTCGGCGCTGCACCGGGCGAGCCTCCCGGTGATGCGGGCGCTGACCCGGTTCCCCCGCTGGCTGCTGCTCGTCCTCACCGGCCTGTTCCTGTTCCTCGGCCTGATCCAGACCGGTGACCTGACCTGGCTGGGTGTGGTGTTCCTGTCGATCGTGACGATCTTCTTCGCCTGGCTGCTGGCTTTGTCCTGGCCGGCGATCCCACCTTCGGGTCGTCTGTTGCGAGGAGTGGTGGTCCTCGCCCTGGTGGGTATCACGGTCTTGAAGGCGATCGGTCGCATCTAGCCTCAGTCTGAATTTGACAATCATTGTCGTTAGGTCCAGGCTAGGGGCATGACTCGACGCCGCGTACCCCTGGTTCTCACCGGACTCTCCGCTGCCGCCCTGACCCTCGCCGCCTGCGGCGGAACATCGGATTCCGCCGATAGCGGCACTGCTGTTCCCTCCCCCACCGATGGCGGCCTGACGATCGTGGCGACCACCACGATCCTGGGCAGTGTCGCCGGCGACATCGCCAGCTGCGCCGGTGGCAGCGTGACCACGCTGATGCCGGTGGGAGCCGATCCGCACGACTTCACCCCGTCATCGGCCCAGGTCGCCCAGATGGTCGGTGCGGATGTGGTGATCGCGAACGGCCTCGGCCTCGAGGAGGGGCTGGCCGACGCGCTGTCGAGTGCGGCAGCTGATGGCGCCCGCGTGATCGAGGTCGCCGAGCTGGTCGACCCGATCGAGTTCGGTGCCGGTGGCCACTTCGATGACGAGGACCACTCCGACGAAGAGGGCCACTCCGAGGAAGAGGGCCACTCCAACGAAGAGGATCACTCCGAAGAAGAAGGTCACTCTGAGGACGAGCACGGTCACGGCAGTCTCGATCCGCACTTCTGGTTCGACATGAACCGCATGGCCGATGCTGCCGTCATCCTCAGTGATGACCTCGCCGAACTCGGTGGTCTGGAATACGCCGAGTGCGGGCAGCAGGTTGCCAGCGATATCCGCGCTGCCGAAGGCGAAGTCGCCTCACTCTTGGAATCCGTGCCTGCCGATAAGCGCATCCTCGTCACCGACCACGATGCACTCGGATACCTCGCCGACGTCTACGGATACGAGGTCGCCGGAGTGGTCATCCCCGGTGGCTCGACACTGGCCGAGCCGAGTTCGGCCCAGTTGCGCGAACTCGTCGAGGTGATCCAGGCTGAGGGAGTTCCGGCGATCTTCGCCAATACCGCTGAGCCGAGCGCACTCGCCGATGCGGTCGCATCCGAATCAGGTGAAGGCGTCCAGGTCGTCGTCTTGTACGTCGGCAGCCTCGGCGAACCCGGCTCGGGCGCCGACTCCTATATCGGCATGATGCTGACCGATGCCCGCCTGATCGCTGACGCTCTGCGAGACTGACCCTTCGTGGAGTTCTTCCTCGAGCCTTTCGAGCTCGGGTTCCAGCAGCGCGCCCTCCTCGGAGGCGCGCTTGCTGGCGTCATGTCCTCGATCGTCGGCACCTGGTTGGTGCTGCGCGGCATGAGCTTCTTCGGGGATGCGTTCGTCCACGGCGTTGTTCCCGGCATTGCAGCGGCTGTCGTGTTCGACATCAACCCCCTGATAGGCGCGGCGGTCGCCGCCGGGGTCATGGTGATCGCCATCGAGGCGGTCAATCGACAGACCGTGCTGAGCGAGGACACCGCCATCGGCCTGCTCTTCGTCGGCATGCTCGCCCTGGGCGTGGTGTTGATCTCTCGACTGGATTCCTATACCGGCAGCCTCACCTCGATCCTGTTCGGAGATGCCCTCGGCGTTACGACGCAGAACCTCATCGGTCAGGCCATTCTCGCTGTCATCATCATCACCGCGGCGACGGTGCTGTATCGCCCCCTGCTGGCCCTGTCGTTCAACTCCGACAAGGCTCGCCTGCTGGGTATGCACCCCGCACGCGCCCACGCTGCTCTACTGATCCTCATCGCTGCGGCCGTCATCGGCAGCTACCAGTCGGTGGGCACACTGCTCGTCTTCGGCCTGCTCGTCGGTCCACCGGCGACGGCGGCCCTCCTGTCGCGCACCGTTCCCCAGATGATGCTCATCAGTGTTGTGATCGCACTGTTCTCAGTCTGGCTCGGCCTCACCTTGAGTTATCACCTCAACACTGCCGGCTCGGCGACGATGGCGATCGTGCCCGTGGTGCTGTTCTTCATCGTGCTGGCGATCACCAAACTCCGGCAGGCCCTGCGACGACTCCCGGAGGCTGCTCATGCCTGATGTGCACTGCGCTGATGATCATCATGACGCGCATGTCCCTCGCCTCGCCGCTGAGGCTCGTGGCATCGTCCTGCAGCGTGGATCCCATGTCGCCGTCACCGCGTCGAGTTTCACCATCCCGACCGGGGCGATCACCGCGATCATCGGACCCAACGGCAGCGGGAAGTCCACCCTCTTGCACGCCCTCGCTGGACTCCTGGAGCCATCAGCGGGTTCGCTATCGGTGCTCGGGGCCCAACCGACCACCCAGCACTCCCGCGTCGCCTACGTCCTGCAGCACACATCGATTCCGCCGGGCACCCCGCTGACCGTGCGCGAGACCGTCGGTATGGGGCGCTATCCCGGACTCGGTCTGTTGCGACCCCGACGCAGTGAAGATCGCCAGCGTGTCGAGGAAGCCATGGAGTTGCTCGCCATCACCGATCTCGCCAAGCGGCATCTGAGTGAACTCTCCGGCGGGCAACGCCAGCGGGTCTTCGTCGCCCAGGGGGTAGCCCAAGACCACGACCTGCTGCTCCTCGATGAGCCGCTCACCGGTCTCGACCTCGTCTCTGCGCGCACGATCGACCAGATCATCCACTCCGAGCCGGCGCGTGGCTGCTCGGTCGTGCTCACCACGCACGACCTCGAAGAAGCCGAGGCGGCCGACCATGTGCTGCTGATGTCCGGGCGCGTCGTGGCCTCAGGTCCCCCATCACAGGTCCTCACGCGGGATACCCTGGCCGAAGCGTACGGCTTGGGCGCACTCCACCATCGAGATGACGAAGCGGTCCGCTATCCAACCGAACACCCGATGGATGAACCACCGCTAGGAGCCTGATGACGAAGTCGATCTCGAACATCGGCCAGCGCTCGACGCGACAGCGCACAGCGGTCGTGGACTCCCTGCAGCGCAATGAGGATTTCCGTTCCTCACAGGAGATCCACGATCAGTTGCGCCACGAGGGGGTCAGCGTCGGGCTGTCAACGGTGTATCGCACCCTGCAGGCCCTTGCTGACGCTGGCGAGGTCGACGTCATCGTGCGCGATGACGGTGAATCGGTGTACCGACTATGCAGCGAGCACCATCATCACCATCTGGTGTGCCGGCGGTGTCGCACCACCGTCGAACTCGAGGCTCCCAGCGTGGAGTCATGGGCACAGCGAGTTGCCGCTGAACACGGGTTCACCGACACCTCGCACACCATCGAGATCTGGGGCCTATGCCCGCAGTGCGCGACCTTGGGTTGATGCGTTGACCCGCTACTCGTAGGGATTGCGTGGCTGGGGAACTTCCACCAGGGACTCCACCACGACCAGAGGAATCGCATCTGCTGACTGCGTGCCTCCCCCGGGGATCCAGGTTCCGGTGATCGTCACCCAGGTGTTCGCCGGCAGGTCAGGGGCATCGACGCTCTTGATGCGGGAAGCGAAGGCATCGGCCGCGCAGCAGGCCATCGACATACGCGACAGCCACCAGCCGCCCTCCGGATCGGGGGTGACGAACCCGGTCATCTCCACGGTACGACCGATCAGGGTGAGCCCGTCATCCCATACCGCTCGCCCGATGTAATCGCTGACCCGCACCGGCACCGGATCCCCGGGCGGGAGCGGCGGTGCCTGAGCCTGACTGACGTCAGGGATCGCGTTGGTCGTCTCCCGGGCAGCGGAGAAAGCGCCGAGCGCTGGTGGAGCGATAAGGAAGATCGCGAGAACAGGGAGCAGCAGCAGCCATGCGGCGCGCGGTCCATGGGAGTGATCATGGGAGTGATCATGGGCGGCATCTTCGTCATCCAGATGGACGTGCCCGTCGAGCTCGTCTTCGAGTTCGGCATCGGCCTGCGCCTGCGCCGCAGGCACTCGCGGGGAGCGCAGCACATCGATCAGGCCGAGGATGCCGAACAGAACAAGCAGGACACCGGCCAGGATCAAGAAGGGACGCATGACCTCCTTGACGTAGTTCAGGTAGGTGTCACCCAGCGTGATCCGAAGCGTGGCACCCCCGATCAACAGCAGGATGATGGCCTGCACATCCCGTCTCATGACAGCAGCCACCACCCCACGAGCACACTGGCCACGATCGCCACCACTGCAGTCGCCGGCGCGAAACGCATCGCGAATGACTTGCCGAAGGTACCGGCCTGCAGCGAGATCAACTTCAAGTCGACCATCGGACCGACCACCATGAAGGTGAGCTTCGCGGTGAGCGAGAACTCCGTGAAGCTCGCTGCGACGAACGCATCCGCCTCCGAACAGATGGAGAGCACCACGGCGAGCCCGGCCATGACCAGGATCGACAGCATCGGGTTATCCGCGACCGTCTTCATGATGCCGGGCGGTACCAGCACGTTGATCGCTGCGGCCGCGAGCGCGCCGAGGACGAGGAAGCCACCCGCGTGCAGGAAGTCATGCGCTGCGGTCAACCGGAAGGTGTGCCAGGAATTGGAGCCGACGAGGTGTCCGCGAGGTCCGATACGCAACCAGCGAGCTTTACCGAATCGCAGCCACAGCCACCCGATGATCACCGCGGTTGCCAGAGAGGCGACGAAACGAGCGAGCACCATCTCGGGTTGACCCGCGAAAGCGACGAACGTCGCGGCGAGCACGATCGGGTTGATCGCCGGAGCAGACAGGAGGAAGGCGAGTGCAGCCGCAGGGGTGACACCCCGGCTCATCAGGCCGTTGGCCACGGGCACTGAAGCGCATTCGCACCCGGGAATGATCGCCCCGGCCGCGCCCGCCACCGGTACCGCGAGCGCTTTGTTCTTCGGTAGGGCCTTGCGCCAGAACGATGCGGGGACGAAGGCGGCGATGGCTCCGGATAGAACGACGCCGAGGACGAGGAAGGGTAGCGCCTGCACCACGATGGCGACGAAGACCGTTGCGCCGGTCTGCAGGGCAGGATGGTCGTCGAACATCCCGACCAGCCAGCTCTGCCCCACGATCAGCACCAGCAGGCCGAGAGCGAGCAACTCCAAGGACCCGGGTCGGTAGCCCGAACGTGCGGTCGACTGCTCGGTCATGCTGTCTCCGTTGCAGCGGAGTCCGCCGCGACCTCACCCGTGATCGGATTTGGCAGCGCGCCACCGTATCTGCGATCACGGGAGGCGTAGGCCTCACAGGCTGCCCACAGATGGCGGCGATCGACGTCGGGCCACAGTTCATCGAGGAACACCATTTCTGCGTAGGCCGATTGCCACAGCAGGAAGTTGCTGATCCGCTGCTCACCCGATGTGCGAAGGAACAGATCCACGTCGGGCATATCAGGCTCGTCGAGATGACGCGCGATCATGCGCTCATCGACCTTGCTCGGATCGATACGCCCCTCCGCCACTCCGCGAGCGATCTGGGCCGCCGCATCGGCGATCTCGGCACGACCGCCGTAGTTGACGCACATCGTGAGGGTCAGCGTCGTGTTGTGGCGGGTGAGTTCCTCGGCGGTGCGCAACTCGTTGATCACGCTGCGCCACAGGCGTCGCGGTCGACCCGCCCATCGCACGCGCACCCCCAGGTCGTTCATCTCATCGCGGCGCCGGTGGACCACATCGCGGTTGAACCCCATCAGGAAACGCACCTCGTCTGGAGAGCGCTTCCAGTTCTCCGTGGAGAACGCGTAGGCGCTCAGCCAGGGGATGCCGAGTTCGATCGCACCATGGACGATGTCGAGCAGCGCGAACTCGCCGGCTTCATGCCCTGCGGTTCGCGGCAGCCCCCGCTGTTTAGCCCAGCGACCGTTGCCGTCCATCACGATGGCGACGTGCCGGGGTAGCAGACCCTGCGGGATCTGCGGGGGTGTCGCCCCCGAGGGGTGCGGGGTGGGCTGCCTGGGCACCGCACCATCCTCGCATCCGGTGGCCCACCGACCGGGGATCGTCCTCAGGCGCGTTCGACCAGGGGCAGTGAGCGTAGGGATCGCTCCAGGTGCCAGGTCAGCAGCGCCGCGGCCAACCCGGCGCCCTCTCGACGATGGCGGGGATCGCTCGCGTCGGCGGTGGCCCAGTCTCCACTCAGCAGGGCACCGAGCAGAAGCAGGGTCTCCGGTGCCGGTGCGGCGCTCCCTGGGACCCGACACGCCGCGCACAGGGCCCCTCCATGGCCGACCGAGAAGGCCCGGTGCGGACCCGGGGAACTGCAGCGGGCGCAATCGGCGAAGGAGGCCGACCATCCCGCGATGGCCAGGGACCGCAGCACGAAGGCGTCCAGGATCAGGCCGGGATCGTGGGTGCGGGCGACGAGCGTGCGCAGGGCACCGACCAGGAGCAGGTACTGCGGCACTGCCGGCTCACCCTCGACCGGTGTCATGCGCTCGGTGGTCTCCAGCATCGCCGTACCTGACGTCCAGCAGGCATAGTCCGCAGCCAGGCGCGAGCCGTGGGTGTCCAGCGACTCCACCTGCGTCACCGTGTCGAGGGTGCGTCCGGTGTAGAACTGCACGTCGACCCGGCCGAACGGCTCCAGCCGCGAGCCGAACCGGCTACCGGTGCGGCGGACTCCCTTGGCGACCGCGCGGACCCTTCCGTGGTCGCGGGTGAGCAGGGTGATGATGCGGTCGGCCTCGCCGAGACGCTGGGTGCGCAGCACCACTCCCTCATCGCGATAGGTCGGCACTCCCCCATTGTGACCCGTCGGGAACCGAAATCCGCAACACGCTCCTCATGGAAAACGTGCGGATTGTTGCGGATTTCGGTTCTAAAAGCCCAGGCGGCGGAGTTGGCGGGGGTCGCGCTGCCAGTCCTTGGCCACCTTCACATGCAGATCGAGGAACACCGGGGTGCCCAGCAGCGCCTCGATCCCTCGGCGCGCATTCGTCCCGACCTGCTTCAGTCGCGCTCCCCGATGACCGATGACGATGCCCTTCTGGCTGTCCCGCTCGACGAAGACGATCGCGCGGATATCGATCAGCGGCGACTCCTCTGGCCGATCCTCACGCAGACCCATCTCATCGACGACCACGGCGATGGAGTGGGGCAGTTCGTCACTGACCCCCTCGAGGGCCGCCTCGCGGATGAGTTCGGCCACAAGGGTTTCCTCCGGTTCATCGGTGATCTCACCGTCGGGGTACAGGGCCGGCCCCTCGGGCATCGCCGCGACGAGCAGATCGGTCAACAGGTCGACCTGGTCTCCGGCCAGCGCGGAAACCGGGATGATCTGCGACCACTCGATCCCCAGTCGGGCACCGAGGTCACCAACCTCGACGAGACGCTCGGCGACTGTAGAGGGGGCGACGGCGTCGGTCTTGGTGACCACCGCGAAGGTGCTGGCTCCGGACGGTCGGGCGCGGGCGAGCGCTCGCGCGACGAACTCATCACCGGGTCCCACCGGCGCGTCAGCAGCAATACACAGGGCGGCGACATCGACATGCGCCCAGGCCTCGCGCACCGCATCATTCAGTCGCTGACCCAGCAGGGTGCGTGGCTTGTGCAGCCCGGGAGTATCCAGCAGCACGACCTGTGCATCGGGTCGGTTCACCACCCCGCGGATCACGTGCCGCGTGGTCTGCGGCCGATTCGACGTGATGGCGATCTTGGCTCCCACCAGGGCGTTGGCCAGCGTCGACTTGCCCGCATTCGGTCGACCGACCAGACACGCCAGCCCGCAGCGGAACCCGCTCATACCGCAACCACCTCACTGCGTCGCTGGGAGCGATCCGACAACCCGAGGATCCCGAGTGCGACGACGATGAGAATGCAGCCGATCCACCCGCGCAGTCCCATGGCCTCACCGAGCACAGCCACTCCGAGCAGCGTCGCCACCACCGGTTCGGCGAGGTTCAACGTCGCGATATGGCCCGGCTGCAAAGTGCGAAGCCCCACACCGAACAGCACATAGGCGAGGGTCGTGGTGGCCAGGCCGAGCCAGAGCACCAGCGCTACGCCCTGCGGACTCCACCACCAGGTGCCAGCGGCAATGAACAGCGGGATCGTGACCAGGGCGGCGAGGGAGAACGATGCACCCAGGACATGGGTCGCCGACTCGCCGCTGCGGGTCAAGCGGACACCCAGCACGGTGTACACCGCGTAGGAGGCACCCGCTCCCATCGCTGCGATGATCCCCAGCAGGTCGCGCGATTGTCCGTCGCCGAGGGTGAGCAGCGCCATCCCGAACACCGCGAGGACAGTCGAGACCGCCCACACCACGCCCGGGGCGCCCTCGCGCAGCCACCAGCCCAGGACACCGGCCAGGAACGGCGCCAGCGCCAAGCTGGCCAACGTGCCGACGGCCACACCGGTACGGGCGACTCCGAAGAAAAACAACGACTGGTAGGCCGCCACCGCCACACCCATCAACCACAGAAGCGGGCGGCGCCACAGGCGCGCGAGGGCTCGGCGGCCGGACAGGCTGATCGCCACGATCGCCACCAGCCCCACGGCGCCCACGATGAGTCGTACGGCGGCGATCGCCGGCGCCGTCGCCGCCGGTCCCACGAGGGTGACAGCGGCTGCTGAGGTACCGAACAGTGCTGCGGCTGCGAGTACCGCGAGAACCCCCGTCGAGGCCGTCGGCGCGACGAGCCGGGGTGTCGTCATGGATCCGGTGTCGTGGTCCGCACGACCGTGCCATCGACCGAGCACACGATGACGCGAACCCCGGTCCCTCCCAAATCTGCGAGCACCCGGGTCGGCGGGATCTGATCGGGATCAGTAGCGACGATGACCGCAGCTTCAAGGCCACGAGCACCGCTGATCCAAGCCTGGGCCGCTGCAATCTCGATGGCCGAGAGGTTCATACTCGGCATCACCGCATCCGCAGCCGCGTACGTGCGTCCGGTTTCATCGCGGACCGCGGCACCGTGATCGACGCGGATGCGCTCGCGGGCCCCGCGTGCGAGCGTGACGAGCTTGGCGTCCTCAGGGTCTAGATCGGCCGTCGACCCGCTCATCAGTCGTCGTCCTCCTGCTCATCCTGGTGGTCATCGTCTGTATCAGGGAGACGACGGGCGAGCACCGAACCGATGCGGTTGCGTCGACCAGCGCCCTGCTCGGCGACGAGTATCCAACCCTCGACTTCGATGCTGGCATCCGGGATGGGAACGCGACCGAGTCGCTTCGCGACGAGTCCGAGGACGCTGTCGACACCCTCCTCGTCACCTTCGATCTCCAGGCCGACCAGGGCTGCGAAGTCATCGATGTTCATCCGCGAACTGACCCGGTAGGAACCATCCTCCAGTGCGGTTACCTCCGGGGCCGCGGTGTCGTACTCGTCATCGATCTCACCCACGATCTCTTCGAGGATGTCCTCGATGGTGACGATGCCGGCAGTCCCGCCGTACTCGTCCACGACGACCGCCATGTGCACTCGCGCCGCCTGCATATCGGTGAGCATCTCGTCGGCGACCTTACTGTCAGGCACGAAGTAGGCAGATCGCATCAGAGATTCGACCACCTCACCCCGCTCGGAATCCCGATCATCGAAGACCCGGCGCATGATGTCCTTCAGGTACACGATGCCGACCACATCATCCGTGCTCTCCCGGATGACCGGGATCCGAGAGAAACCCGATCGCAGGCACAGCGACATCGCCTGGCGGAGGGTCTTGTCATGCTCGATGAAGACGACCTCTGTCCGCGGCACCATGACTTCGCGTGCGAATGTGTCGCCGAGCTCGAAGACCGAGTGGATCATCTTGCGCTCGACATCCTCGATCACGCTGTTCTCCCCCGCGAGATCGACCATCTCGCGCAGTTCAGCCTCAGTCGCGAATGGACCCGAGCGGAATCCGCGCCCAGGTGTCAGGGCGTTGCCGATCAGAATCAGCAGTGTTGCCAGCGGGCTGAGCGCACCGGCGATCAGTCGAGCGGGACGGGCCGCCCGTACGGCGATCCGGTCGGCGTGCTGGGTACCCAGAGTTCGGGCGGCGACACCGAGCACGACGTAACTGACGATCACCATGATGGCGACGGCCAGGGTGAGAGACCCCCACAGCGGCCAGTCGCCGCGCACGGACAGGGCCGTGATCGCGACGTAGACGACCAGGGCGGTCGCCGTCGTCGCAGCGATAGTGGACAAGAACAGCAGGACGTTGACATATCGGGGTCGATCGTCGATGACGATCGCGAGCTGGTCTGCGCCCCTGCGCTCCTCGCGACGGAACTCATCCACCCGACTGCGGGATACCCGTCCGATCGCGGTCTCCGCACCGATGAGGAGGGCGGCAAGCGCCACGAGAAGCCCCGCAGCGATCAGCGTGATGATCTCGCTCATCGCTCCCCCCGGGTCGCGGTTCGCCACGCCTCGAGCAATTCGCCCTGCAGGTCGAACATCACCCGATGCTCCTCCGGCTCGGCGTGATCGAAACCCACAAGGTGCAGCATGCCGTGGGTTACCAGCAGATCCATCTCATCCTCCCGGGCGTGTCCGGCTCCCACCGCCTGTCGCTCGGCGAATGCGGGGCACAGGACGATGTCGCCGAGGATCCCCTTCGGTGCAGGCCCATCGACTGGTCCGGGCCGCATCTCGTCCATCGGGAACGACATCACATCGGTCGGGCCCGGTTCATCCATCCACTGCTGGTGCAACTGCGCCATCCGGTCCTCGTCGACGCAGGCGACCGAGACGGTGCAGTCAGGATCCAGTCTCAGCCGATCGAGCACGAAGGTGATCAGCGAGTCGATCCGGTGGGGATCGACCCACAACTCGGATGATTCATCGACGATGTCGATGCTCACCGGCGACCCCGGGACTCACGGCGGTGCTCATCATGGCTGACGACCTGCTCGTCGTGTCGCGCGTAGGCATCCACGATCTGACCCACGAGCCGATGGCGGACCACATCTCGACTGGTCAACCGGCAGAACTCCACGTCCTCGATGCCGGTGAGGATGTCCTCCACGACCCGCAGTCCACTACTCGAACCGGCCGGGAGATCGATCTGGGTGACATCCCCGGTCACCACCATCGTCGAACCGAACCCGAGGCGGGTCAGGAACATCTTCATCTGCTCAGGAGACGTGTTCTGCGCCTCGTCCAGGATGATGAACGCATCGTTGAGGGTCCGACCGCGCATATAGGCAAGCGGTGCGACCTCGATTGTTCCTCCGGTGATGAGCCGCGGAATGGAGTCCGCGTCGATCATGTCGTGCAGGGCGTCATACAGCGGACGCAGATACGGGTCGATCTTCTCCGAGAGGGTCCCGGGCAGGAAACCGAGGCGTTCACCGGCCTCGACCGCAGGGCGGGTGAGGATGATCCGGGTCACCTGCTTGTCCTGCAGAGCCTGCACAGCCTTTGCGACGGCGAGGTAGGTCTTGCCCGTTCCGGCCGGACCGATGCCGAACGTGATGGTGTGCGCGTCGATCGCATCGACATATCGCTTCTGATTGAGGGTCTTGGCGCGGATGGTCTTGCCGCGATTGGAGAGGATGTTCGTCGAGAGAACCTCCGCCGGCCGCTGCCCCTCACGCAACAGTGCGACGCTGCGCTCGAGTGATTCAGCGGTCATGCCCTGACCGGTGCGCAGGACGGCGAGCATTTCGGCGATCAGCACCTCGAATAGGCCCACCTCTTCGGCCTCACCCTTGACGGTGATCTCGTTGCCGCGCACCAGGATGTCGACATCGGGGAACAGCCGCTCCAGAAGCGTGAGCAACTCATCACCGGCGCCGACGACAGCCACCATCGGCTGTGAGGATGGAATGACGATGGTGGCGTGAGCCTGCGGTTGTTCGCTCATCAGCCGGGCGGCCAACTCAGTCCACGGCCGCCCAGCACGTGCACATGCGCGTGGAAGACCGTCTGACCGCCACCCTCGCCGGTGTTGGCCACCATTCGATAACCGTCCGCGGCCATGCCCTCGGCGCGGGCAACATCGACCGCGGCGGACATGACCTCGGCGAGCAGGTGCGGATCCGCCTCGGCGATCGACGCCACATCACGATGGTGCTGTTTGGGGATCACCAGGATATGGACGGGCGCAGCCGGTGAGATATCCCGGAAGGCAAGGGTCGTGGGGGTCTCCTGGACGACATCAGCCGGGATGTCCCCTGCGACCAGGCGGCAGAACAGGCAGTCCGGCGCTCCTGCGTCGTTGGCGTCGCTCACGACGATGATCCTGTCACGGATCTGTGATCTGTCACGGGGGAGGCAGGCCAGCGCAGCGCCGAGGCGATGATCGCGACGGCGATCGAACCGGCCGTCGATGTGCGCAGCACCGTGGGTCCCAGGGATGCCCGTCGTGCCCCGGCAGCCTCGAACGCGGCAGTCTCGGCAGCGTCGATGCCGCCCTCCGGCCCCACGACGATCACCAGATCCCCCGAGCCGGCATCCTGTCCAAGCAACTCGGTCAGATACTCACCGGCCCCGTCGAGCAGGAAGGCTCCCGAAGATCCTTGGATCCACGCGCAGGCACCGGCGAGGTCCACCGGGGCGGTGACATCGGGAAGCCAAGCCCGTCGGGACTGCTTCATCGCCTCCCGAGCCGTCGCCCGCCACCGGGTGAGACCCCGCTGGATCCGCTCCCCCTCCCAGGCAGCGACGCTGCGAGCAGCCGACCAGGGCACGATGACATCGACACCCACCTCGGTGAGGACCTCCACGGCTCGCTCGCCGCGGTCACCCTTGGCCAGTGCCTGGATGGCGATGATGCGTCGATCCGGTGCTGGCTCGTCGACAATCTCTTCAACGGTCATGCTGACGGCATCGCGGGTAACCGCGGTCACGGTGCCGCGAGCACGACGCCCGCGACCATCCACCACGTCGATGACCTCACCCGTTCGCAGCCGGCGCACCCGGGAAGCGTGACGCGCCTCCTCTCCGTCAATGACGAGTCGATCGACGGGACCTCCGGGGAGGGCATCGAGGAGGAAGACCGGAGGGGTCACGGGCGGCCGCTGAAGGCGTCGCGCAGGCGCGAGAACAGACCGCCTCCGCCCTCGGTCGAACTCTGCACCGACACCGACGCGCTGTCCTCACCTCGCAGATCGGCGAGTTGGCGAAGCAGGGATGCCTGCTCGTCATCGAGGCGCATCGGAGTGCGCACATCGAGATGCACGTGGAGGTCACCTCGACCCGTTCCCCGTAGGCGGGGCACCCCCCGTGCCCGCAGAGTGAGCACCTGACCGGGTTGGGTGCCCGCCGGGATGGTCAGCGTCTCCTCACCGTCCAAGGTCTCCAGGGTCACCGAGGTGCCCAGCGCGGCCGCTGTCATCGGCACCTGCACGCTGCAGTGCAGGTCGTCGCCGCGGCGTTCGTAGATCGGGTGTGCCCGCTCGACGATCTCGACGTACAGATCCCCCGCTTCGCCCCCACCGGGCCCCACCTCACCCTGGCCGGAGAGTTGGATGCGGGTACCGGTGTCGACGCCCGCGGGGATGGTGACATCGATGGTGCGACGGGTGCGCACCCGTCCATCACCGGAGCATTCCACGCACGGGTGGGTGATGGTCGTGCCGAAGCCTGAGCACTGCGGGCACGGGCGCGAGGTCATCACCTGCCCGAGGAAGGACCGCTGCACCTGCTGGATCTCACCGCGGCCTCGGCACATCGGACAGGTCGATGGTTCGGTA
This sequence comes from Actinomycetes bacterium, assembly GCA_965657825.1. GTDB lineage: Bacteria > Actinomycetota > Actinomycetes > S36-B12 > S36-B12 > M55B157. The sequence continues at coordinate 37,885 of CBFHQG010000007.1, forward strand.
CCGGGTGCCGTCCCCGCTCCCGAGCACGCCTCGCAACGAGCTGCGGTGTCGACGGTGATGGTCTGCTGTCCGCCGAACATCGCCTCCTTCAAGTCGACTTCGATGCGGATCAGGGCATCCTGTCCGCGGCGTCGCCGGGTACGCGGCCCTCGCTGCGCAGCTCCACCACCGAAGAAGGCATCCATGATGTCGCCGAAGTCGAAACCGCCTCCGCCGAAGCCACCCCCACCTGCTCGCAGCGGGTCACCACCCATGTCGTACATCTGCCGCTTCTGCGGGTCGCTGAGCACCTCATAGGCTGCCGTGACCTCCTTGAATCGCTCCTGGGTCGCGGGATCAGGGTTGACGTCGGGGTGCAGCTCACGAGCGAGACGCCGATAGGCGCGCTTGATGTCGTCAGGCCCAGCATCCTGGGACACGCCGAGAAGGGCGTAGTAGTCGGTCGACATCGGCGTCTCAGCCCTCGCTCAGGATCCGGCCGAGGTACTGCGCCACCGAGCGCACCGCTGCCATAGAAGCCGGATAGTCCATGTGGGTAGGACCGACCACTCCCAGGCCGGCCACGATGGTTTCGTCGCGGCCATAGCCGGAGCCGACCAGTGATGTCCCGTGCAGGTCCTCGATCGGATTCTCGTGACCGATACGCACGGTGACATCACCGCCGGTGGACACCTCACCGAGCAATCGCAGGAGCACCACCTGCTCCTCCAGCGCCTCGAGAACCGGTTCGAGATTGGTGGCGAAGGACTCCCCGTAGCGGGCGAGGTTCGCCGTACCTCCGAGGACGATGCGCTGTTCCTCGCGAGCGACGGCGGTCTCGAGCAGGGTGGCGATGATGGCCACGATCTGCGGCTGATCATCGGCGGCGAACTCCTCTGCCACACCATCGAGGGCGGGAGCAAGCTCCGCGCATCGCTGACCGGTCACCGCACCGAGCAGACGGCCGCGCACCTGCGCCAGGACTTCATCGTCGATCGGCGTAGGCAACTCGATGACCCGCTGCTCCACACGGCCGGTGTCGGCAATGAGGATGAGCAGCACCCTTGTGTCGGACAAGGCGACGATGTCCAGATGCCGGACAGAGGCTTGCACGAGGGACGGATACTGCACGAGCGCGACCTGCCGGGTGAGTTGGGCGAGCAGTCGCACACTGCGCGTCATCACGTCATCGAGATCGACCGCGCCGGCCAAGAAGTTCGAGATCGCCCGTCGCTCGGCGGAACTCAGCGGCTTCACACCGGACAAACGGTCGACGAAGGCGCGGTAACCGATGTCGGTCGGCACGCGTCCGGCGCTGGTGTGCGGCTGGGCGATGTAGCCCTCCTCCTCCAGCGCCGCCATATCGTTGCGGATCGTTGCTGACGACACTCCCAGGGAGTGCCGCTCGACGAGAGCCTTGCTGCCGACCGGCTCACGGGTGGACACGTAGTCCTCGACGATGGCACGCAGGACGGCAAGGCGCCGGTCCTCGAGCATGCCCACCTCCTGACGCAGCCCCGACCGGATGGGATTCCGACCATTTGGCACTCACCGTGCGTGAGTGCCAATACTAACCCGAGGTCGGACCGAACACCTCCCGTACCGACACCGGTAGTGGTCAACGACCTTCCCGAACAGCCACAATGGGGTCATGACCACGCCACCTCCCGAGCCGACTCCCGAGCCGACTCCCGGCCCAGCACCCGGTCTGTACCCGCCTCCGGCTCCCGGCCAATCCCCGCCTCCGGCTCCCGGGTACCCCGCAGCGGCCTACCCCGGTGCCTACCCCAACGCCTACCCGAACGCCTACCCCGGCTACGACCCCTACGCGAAGTCGCGGATCACTGCCGGTCTGCTGGGCATCTTCCTCGGCGGCTTCGGCGTCCACCGGTTCTACCTCGGCTACAGCGGCATCGGTGTCGCGCAGATCTTCGTGACGATCTTCACCTGCGGGATCGGTTCCCTGTGGGGGTTCATCGAGGGCATCATGATCCTGGCCAACTCCGGCATCACCACCGACGCCCAAGGACGCCCCCTCCGCGAATAACTGAAATCCGCAACTATTAGCTCGTTGTCGCCCCTAGGGAGTTGCGGATTTCAGCTCCCTGCGTCGCCGGTGGAGCCCTAGGTGAGCTCGCGCACGACACGGTCAGCGAGCAGTCGCCCCGCATCGGTCAACCGCAGACAGGCATCGTCGAGCGTCACCCATCCTCGCGTCAGGAGATCATCGAGGTTCGACCGCTGCTCAGCAGGGATCAGATCCATGGGGATCCCCTCACGCAGTCGCAGGCCGAGCATCGTCGACTCGATCCGGCGCATATCGGCATCGAGTTCCTCGAAGCCCGCGATCGGTGCGCACCCCTGCGCCACCTCTCGGCCGTAGGAGGCCGGGTGCTTGACGTTCCACCAGCGCACCGCGCGGTCCGCACCAGCGAGGTGGCCGTGCGCCCCAGGCCCGATCGCCCACCAGTCCCCGCCCCGCCAGTAGCCGAGGTTGTGTCGGCACTCGCCCCCCGGACGTGCCCAGTTCGACACCTCGTACCACTCCAGCCCAGCCTCACGTGCGATGTGGTCGATCAACGCGTAGCGCTCGGCAGCGACGTCGTCATCCGGTGCGGGCACCTCACCACGGTGCACACGCTGTGCTAGTCGCGTCCCCGGCTCGACAATGAGCGAATACGCCGACAGGTGATCCACCCCCGCTTCGAGCACCGCCCGCACAGAAGACTCAAGATCGACATCCGTCTCCCCGGGCGTGGCGTAGATGAGATCAGCGCTGATGTGCCGAAAGCCCACTGTTCGCGCCCGTTCGATCGCAGCGAGGGCACTGCCTGGGGTGTGGGTGCGCTCGAGTACCTCCAGCACATGCGGCGCAAGGCTCTGCACACCGAAGGACACCCGTGTCACCCCAGCGTCGAGCAGTGCTGCGAGCGACCGCTCATCAACTGAATCGGGATTCGCCTCGATGGTCACCTCCGCCCCTGGAGCGAGTGTGAACGCAGTGGTGACCGCAGTGATTACCGCCGCGATGTCATCCGTGGAGAGCAACGTGGGCGTACCACCGCCGATGAACACTGTGTCTACTCCGCCGGGTTGCCACAGCGATCCAGCCATCTCGATCTCCCGTACCGCGAGGCGGGCGTAATCAGAGGCGGCGAGGTCGATCTCACGAGGTGTATAGGTGTTGAAGTCACAGTAACCGCAGCGGGTGGCGCAGTAGGGGACGTGGATGTAGATGCCCTTGGGCGCAGCAGGCCTGCCTTCGAGATCGCGGAGGCTGCACTCCCACCTATGGGGTATGGGCGCCTCCTCAGACGGAGTCACCAGACCGTTCAGGGTCGTGTCGCTCACCTCACACCACCTCCAGTTGGGCGTACGGTTGAGGTAGAACAACCCACACCTCCAGGAGGTTCCATGTCCACGACACCCCCACCCCCACCGCCCCCGGGTCCCCCGCCCCCATCGACACCACCACCGACTCCCGGCCAGCAGCCGATGTCGGAGTCGGATGCACGACTGTGGGCGATGCTCGCCCACCTGTCCGGAATCGTCATCGCGATCATCGGCCCACTGATCATCATGCTGGTCTTCGGCCCCCGCAACGCCTTCGTGAAGAACCAGTCGACCGAGGCGTTGAACTTCCAGATCACGCTCGCCATCGGTGTGGTCGTCAGCCTCGTGCTGACCGTGGTCATCATCGGCGCGATCCTGCTTCCCATCGTTCTCATCGTGGGCTTGATCTTCATGATCATCGCAGGCGTGAAGGCTTACAGTGGGGTCGAGTACCGCTATCCGTTCAACATTCGGCTCGTCAAGTAATCCGCACTCTGACTCAACGGCAGGCCCCGGTCACTTCTTGGCCGGGGCCTCCGTCGTGGACAGGGCAGCGATGAAGGCTTCCTGCGGGACTTCGACCCGACCGACCATCTTCATCCGCTTCTTGCCTTCCTTCTGCTTCTCCAGCAGCTTGCGCTTGCGAGTGATGTCACCGCCGTAGCACTTGGCCAGCACGTCCTTGCGGATCGCTCGAATCGTCTCGCGGGCGATGATCCGCGAACCAATGGCAGCCTGGATAGGCACCTCGAACTGCTGCCGCGGTATCAACTCGCGCAACTTGCCCGCCATCGCAACCCCGTAGGCATACGCCTTGTCCCGATGCACGATCGCACTGAACGCATCGACCGCATCGCCGTGCAAGAGGATGTCGACCTTGACAAGGTTCGCTGCCTGGTCACCGCTGGGTTCGTAGTCCAAGGATGCATACCCCTTCGTCTTGGACTTCAGCTGGTCGAAGAAGTCGAAGACGATCTCAGCCAGTGGCAGCGTGTAGCGAAGCTCGACACGGTCCTCGCTGAGGTAGTCCATGCCCAGCAATGAGCCGCGCCGGGTCTGGCACAGTTCCATGATGGCTCCGACGTACTCCGAGGGAGCCAGCAGCGTGGCCCTGACAACCGGCTCGCGCACCTCTGCCACCTTGCCGGTGGGAAACTCCGATGGGTTGGTGACGGTCATTTCGCTGTCATCGTCCATCGTGACCTCGTAGACAACATTCGGGGCAGTCGAGATCAGATCGAGGTCGAACTCCCGCTCGAGGCGCTCGCGGACGATCTCCAGGTGCAGCAGGCCGAGGAACCCGCACCGGAAGCCGAACCCGAGCGCGACTGACGTCTCCGGCTCGTAGACCAACGCGGCATCGTTGAGTTTGAGCTTGTCCAATGCGTCGCGCAGCAGCGGGTAGTCCGATCCGTCAATCGGGTACAGCCCGGAGAACACCATCGGTTTGGGGTCGCGGTAGCCACCCAACGCCTCGGTAGCTCCCTTGTGCGACGTCGTCACGGTGTCACCGACGCGCGATTGACGGACATCCTTCACGCCGGTGATGAGATACCCCACCTCGCCGACGCCAAGGGCCTTCGATGCCATCGGCTCCGGTGAGATGACACCTACCTCGAGCAGGTCGTGGGTCGCCCTTGTCGACATCATCTCGATGCGCTCGCGAGTGGAGAGTTGGCCGTCAACGACGCGGACGTAGGTGACAACACCACGGTAGGCGTCGTAGACGGAGTCGAAGATCAACGCGCGAGCTGGTGCATCAGCGACACCTGTCGGCGCGGGCACCCGATCCACGATCTGCTCGAGCAGATCGACGACACCCTCGCCAGTCTTCGCCGACACCTTCAGCACCTCCTCGGCCGGGCAGCCGATGATGTGGGCGAGTTCGGCGGCGTATTTCTCCGGCTGCGCCGCAGGCAGGTCGATCTTGTTGAGCACCGGGATGATCTGCAGATCGTTATCGATCGCGAGGTAGAGGTTCGCGAGAGTCTGGGCCTCGATCCCCTGCGCGGCATCGACGAGGAGGACGGCCCCTTCGCACGCCGCGAGGCTGCGCGAGACCTCGTAGGTGAAATCCACGTGTCCGGGGGTATCGATGAGATTGAGCACGTAGTCGCGCCCATCGCGGGCCTGATAGGGCAACCGGACGGCCTGGCTCTTGATGGTGATCCCGCGCTCGCGCTCGATATCCATCCGATCGAGGTACTGGGCGCGCATCTGACGCTCCTCGACCACACCGGTGGCCTGGAGCATCCGGTCGGCCAGGGTCGACTTGCCGTGGTCGATGTGGGCGATGATGGAGAAATTGCGGATCATCACGGGATCGGTGCGACCTGGTTCCGGCACGCCGCCTATGGTCGCACGGACTCAGGATCTGGGCCTCCGAGTGGGGACCAGGAGCCGGGCACGCTATCCTTTCCGATGGCCCATGAAGGGGTCCAGCCCGCTCGATCCCCGTCCCGGGCACGATCACCCGCACTGGAAGGCACCGCACGTGGCGAACATCAAGAGCCAGATCAAGCGCAACCGCACCAACGCTAAGGCGCATGATCGCAACAAGGCTGTCCGGACGTCGTTGAAGTCCGCCGTCCGCAAGTTCCGCGAGGCTGCCGACTCCGGTGAGGCCGCGAAGGCCAAGGAACTCGCTCGTGAGGCTGGCCGCAAGTTGGATAAGGCCGCGAGCAAAGGCGTGATCCACAAGAATCAGGCGGCCAATCGCAAGTCCGCGATCGACGCCCGCG
>CBFHQG010000008.1:0-41877 GCA_965657825.1 Actinomycetes bacterium
GACCATCGCCTCCTCGCTGTCGATCGTCACCGGAGAGTAGTTGGCCGGGTTTGTCCCCGAGCCCTCCACCTGCAGGCCCCAGACCTCGGTCTGACCCTGTCCACTGACGTAGCACATGGCGTAGCGCAGCATCGTGTCGTCCAGCGCGGTGTAGAGACCTGTCTCGACGCGGACGACCTGCCCCACCCGCCAATCCTTGGCTTCGAGGTTGTCACCCCAGTCCACGGAGGTCACCGCACGTCCGGCCCCTGCCTCGTTCTCCGCCTGCCAGGTGTTCTCCTCCGATTTCTGAATGGCCGCCTGACAGGAGGTTGAATCGTCGGGGCTGAGCGTGCCCGCGACAGGCTGAGCTCCGATGGTCGCCGTACCGAGTGTGCCGGGAACAGGGAGTCGATAGTCCTCTTCGGCCCACAGCACGGGGAAGGACAGGTTGTTACCCGCTGTCTCCTCCTCTGCGGCCTGCACCGAGATCCAGGTTGTCGGCAGAATCAGGGCTACTGCAGCGGCCCAGGCCACGGCAATGCGATGCCGTGATCGTCTTCGCATGGGTCTTCCTCTCGATTGATCCAGTCCCTCCACTCGATCCAGCCTGCGCCTGATCAGGACTCACTCGACGGTCAAGCGCCATCAGGGACAGGGCATATCCGGGCACCTGACCGATCTCGCCGCCCGGTACCTTTCCTCCTGTGACGAGCGACACACCGGCCGTAGAGCCTGACTCAGAAGAACGGTCTCCCATCAGTTACATCCCTGACACATCGGCGGGATGGCGTGAGCTCATCGCGGTTGTGCTGCTGTCGGTGACCGCGATCGCGACGGCGTGGAGCGGGTTCCAGGCCAGCAAGTGGGGTGGTGAGATGTCCATCGCCTTCAGCAAGGCCTCCACCGCACGCATCGAAGCCTCGCGCGCCGACGGCAACGCCAATCGGCAGTTGACCATCCAGGTGCAGCTGTATACGCAGTGGATCGAGGCCTACGCGGCTGAGGATCTGGAATTGGCCGACTACCTCTCCGCGCGCTTCCCCGAGCCCCTGGCCGGTGCCTGGGCTGCCTGGATCGCGCTCAAGCCGCAGGAGAATCCCGACGCCCCGGCCAGCCCCTTCAACATGCCCGAGTACGTGCAACCCGATGCGGTCGCCGCTCAGGAGGCGGATGCGCGAGCCGATGGCTTGTTCCAGCAGGCCCTCGACAACAACCAGCGCGGTGACAACTACACCCTGCTCGCTGTCCTCTTCGCCACCGTGCTGTTCTTCGCCGCCGTCTCCAGCAGGGCGAAGAAAAACGCCAGCGCCTGGTTCCTGCTCAGCGTCGGCATCGTGCTGTTCATCGGCGCGGCCGCTACGCTGATCTCCTACCCGAAGATCATCTGAGGAGCAACACGACATGTCCGAGCAGGAGCAAGCCCACCCGATCGGCGCCTACCTGATCGTGGTGATCCTCACCGCCGCGATCATCGGGATCTTCTCGTTCCTCGGCGGCGGGATTCAGCAGTACTGGCCGGCGGGGATCATCTTCGTGCTGTGGGGGTTCGCATCCCTGGTGATCTTCACCCGACCAGACCACTCGTCTCACTAGCCCGCTTCGCCAGTCGCCTACGGTCGGCGAAGAAGAACCCGAGGGCACCGAAGCCGACCAGCATCTGCGGGAAGAACGCGAAAGCGCGCCAGATGATGTCGGCCGCGGTGGCTTGACCGGAGTCGGCACCGAAGTAGATCAGCAGGCCGATCAGCGCCGCATCGACCGTGCCCAACCCACCCGGTGCGATGGGCACGGCAGCGAGCAGCAGGGCTACGGAGAACGCCACGAACGCTTCGAGCACGGTGAGTTCGCCGTCGAACGCTCCCGTGCCATACAGCGCACCCCACAGGACGACGAAGGGCGTGAACTGCGCGAGCGCATTGGTCAGGGTCAGTTGCTTCCAGCGCGTGGCGACCATCTGCGCGGCGGTGTCGTGGAAGCCGACCACGCTCTCCACCAGATCAGGTGGCCCCTTGTGTACGACGCGGAAGATCATGTTCACCACGCGTTGGGCCAGACTGCCGATCCGTCGCGCACCGGCCTCGCTGCGCAGGATGATCGCGATGAAGATCACCGAGACCATGAACGCGACCGCAGCGATGATCGCGATGAGCTCGAACTGCCCCTCCACCGTGCGCCGTTCGATGGCGAACAGGGCAAGGAGGGCCAATGCAGGAGCGCCGAACGTCATGAGATAGGTCCACACCGCATCTGCCGCAACGGCCGCGGCGGCCTTGCGTTGCGGGACGTTGTAGCGCGACAGGATCCCGTACTGAACGCCGACTGCGATCGCACCACCTCCCCACGGGACACCGGTCGAGATGGCGAATCCGGCCTGCCGGTCGATGAACGCCGGCTTGTAACTGAGCCCGGGGATGGCCGCTGGCGCGGTGAGCGGGTAGACCGCGATGCTGGCGATCGCCCCGATGATGATGACGATGAGCCACCCACGCGGGATGCTCAGCGCCGCCTCCCACCCCTGCTCGAAGCTTCCGAACTGCGGGATCAGCAGGGTGAAGATGAGGTAGGCGGCGACCAGGCCGAGGATGATCAGGATGATCTTCGGTACCCACATCCGGGCCCAGGACTTCTGCGCGGTGGGCTGGTCAGGTGTGGGGCCCTGATCGGTCATGGGATCACCCTAGGGGTTGCCACCACCCGCAGCCAGAATGCGCGGCAACCCCTGTTCGAGCGGGTCGCGAACGACAACCTCGGCGAGCGAGTCGTACGGCGTCGGATCGGCATTGCAGATGATCACCCGAGCACCTGCCTGCCAGGCCATCGGAACCAGAGAGGCGACCGGGTTGACCTGTAGCGATGTCCCGGCCGCGAGCAGGACATCTCCCTCCCGCGCGGCCCGCATCGCCTGATCAAGAATGCGGGCGTCGAGTGACTGCCCGAAGGAGATCGTGTCGGACTTCAGCATGCCCCCGCAGGCCAGGCACGGTGGATCCTCCTCGCCCGTGTCGAGTCGCTGCAGGGTCTGCTCCATCGGTCGACGATCACCGCAATCCAGGCAGATCGTGTTGCGCAGCGTCCCGTGGACTTCGAGGATCGGGGCGGTGACCCCGTTACCAGCAGCCTGGTGCAGACCGTCGATGTTCTGCGTGATCACCGCCCGCACTCGACCCTGCGACTCCAGATCCGCGATCGCCCGGTGTGCAGCATTGGGCTCGGCCGACCACGCCGGATGCGCACGCCGGTTAGACCAGGCCAGAACCCGCAGGTCCCGATCCGCAACATAGGCATCGATGTCGAACATGCGCGAGGCCTGCGGATCCTTCGTCCACAATCCCTGCGGGCCACGGAAGTCGGGAATCCCGCTCGCCGTGCTCACCCCGGCCCCGGTGAGGATCGTCACCAGGCGGGCTTGCGCCACGATCACCCTGGCACGCTCGACGTCGCTCATCACCGCAACGCTAGTCGATCCCGACCGAAGCCCTACTCGAAGACGACCAGCGCCTCGGACAGCGGCTTACGCTGCAGGTCCGGAACGCGGCAGCCGTCAGCCGGATACCCCACGGGCATCAGGACGTAGGGGCGCTCCGTGCTCGGCCGCCCGCAGATCTCGGTCAAGAACCCCATCGGATTCGGTGTGTGCGTCAATGTGACGAGACCCATGCGATGCAGTGCGGTGATGAAGAGCCCGCACGCGATCCCCACCGACTCGCTCACGTAGTAGTTCTTGCGCAGTGACCCATCCGGCAGGGGTGTGGACTTCTGGGCGAACACCACAACCAACCACGGGGCGATCTGCAGGAACGGCTTGCTCGCATCCGTACCCAGCGGCGCGATGGCCTCCCGCCATGCCGGGGGAAGCCGCCCACCGTCGTAGTTGACCTCCTCCTCAGCCTCGGCAGCCTCGCGGATGCGCTGTTTCATCGCCGTGTCGCCGATGACCACGAATGTCCAGGGCTGCTGATGGGCCCCGCTGGGGGCGGTGTTCGCGATGGCCACCGCCTGCTCGATGAGTTCGAGCGGCACCGGATCGGGAGCGAACTGGCGCACACTGCGGCGCTGGTCGAGTTCATCGTGCAACATCACCCCTCGCCGAAGCCCTTCATCCGGGGATATCCGCGGGGGAAGGTAGGGGACGCTCGAGGGTGCCTCAGCCATGCCCCCACTGTGCCGCATTACCCCACCTCCGTCTGCGGATAGTCGACACGCTCATGGCACACTCGCTGGGGCCATGGCCGCACTCCTCGCCCTCCTCTCCAGTCTCACCTGGGGAAGTGCTGATTTCCTCGGCGGTCTGGCCTCGCGGCGGGTGGGCGCACTGCGCGTGCTCACCGTGTCCTACCCGGCCGGATTCCTCGCGATCCTGCCCATCGCCGTGTGGGTGCTGCCCGGTTCCCTGAGCTTCGACCTCGCGGGGTGGGCGATCGCTGCAGGTGCGGTCGGTGCAGCCGGCATGGTGATGTTCTACGGGGCGCTCGCTCGCGGCACGATGGGCATCGTGTCACCGCTCACCGCGGTGATGTCGGCGGGAATCCCCGTCGTGGTGGGCCTCGTCCTCGGTGAGAGCCTGGGCTGGGTGGCCATCGTCGGCATCATCGCCGCAGCCGTCGCGGTCATCCTCATCAGTCGTGAGCGCGGTGAGCACCTGCGTACCTCTCCGCTCTCGCTCGGTCTTGCCCTCGGCAGCGGAATCGGCTTCGGCTTCTACCTGACCGTGCTCGGCCTCGCACCGGTCGACTCCGGAATCTGGACCGCGACCATCGCGCGAGCGGTGTCCTCGGTGCTGGTCATCACCGCGGCGATCATCGCCCTTCGCCCACGCTGGCAGTCCCCCTTCCCCTGGGTCATCGTTCTCGTCGCCGGCAGTCTCGACGCCCTGGCGAACGGCATCTTCCAGCTCGCCGCTCAGCGCGGGGATCTTGCGATCGTCGCGGTCATCGGCTCGCTGTATCCGGCAGCCACACTGTTCTTGGCACGGGTGTTCCTGCGGGAGCGAATGTCGATGGTCCAGGCGAGCGGAGTCGCCCTCGCCCTGGCCGCGATCATCGCCCTCTCCATCGGCTGATCACCCATGTCGATGACCCCCGTCGTAGATTGGACGTCATGGGTCGCCCTGATCGGGATGCATTCGCCGCCATGGTGCAGGCCGGGATCGAACGCGGCCTCGACGTCGTCGAGGCCTGGCGGGCAGCACGCGCGTCGAAGCCCTCCCGGGCCCTGGAAGCCCAGCGGCAGCAGGCGATCGCGGCGCACACCCGGGATGTCCGGAGGTACGAGAGGCGGAAGGCCGGTCTGACGACGCGCACCATCGGGGGGACCGCGGTGGCCGGGGTTGCCGGGACAGTCGGCGCCATCGACGTCATCGCCGAGGTCACCACCTCCCAGGCCGGTGTCTACGGGCCGTCGTGGATGTGGCTCGGCGCTGCGGTCATCGGCGCGGTGACCGCCCTCACCGCCCGACGCGGAGCCAGATCCCTCACCCCACCACCCGACTTCGTCGCGCCGATCGGACCCCCGCCGGTGCTGAAGCCTGATGCGATCGGATCGGCCGAGTCCGCACGGTTGATCAGGCTGCGCGTCCAGCTCGCCGGGATCGTCCCCACTCTCGATGCCCTGCATCCTCAGGCTGCTGCAGACCTGCGCCACGCCGACACCGAGGCTTCACCACCACTGCACGCGCTGATCGAACGCCTCGATCTCCTCGATCGGATGCGCCGCGAACTCGGCACCTCTCCGGCAGCCGATGCCGCCACCACCGCCGCGATCCAGGTGCGCGAACGCCTCGATGCGGGCTGCCAGACCTACGAGATGCTGCTCACTGCCTCAGCCTCACTTCTCGCCGCCCCCGACGTCACGCGATCCACCACCGAAGTCCTCACTCCGGCGATCGAGGCGCTGCAGGCGTACACACACGGTCTGCAGCGATCAGCGGAGACCTACGGCCCCTAACCCCCACCCCCCGGATACGTCTGAGTCACGACCACAACCGTGACTCAGACGAGAATGTGGGGGTCCTTCAACTCGACCATGAGTCCCTCGAGGATCAGCGGGAGCGCGCCGTTCGCCGCGAGTGCGTGGCGGCACCGGTCGAGCGCCTCCAGTCGTGCCGTCGTGTCCGCCGAGTCGTACAGCGCTGCCTCGGCGGTGATCTGCGGGCGCATCTCATCATTGATCAGCGGGACGCCGCCGCTGAACTGCACGACGAGGACATCGCGGTAGTACGCCATGAGGTCGATGAGTGCCCGATCGACTTGATCGCGTACCGCGCGGGTGCGACGGGACTTCTGCGCCTTCTCCAGATCCTTCATCGCCCGCGAAGCCATCCGGTCGATGCGCGCTGCGGTCACCCCCTCGGCTCCGTCGCCGTAGGCGCGACGCAGATCGGCCGCCTCACGGAGGTCGAGAGCATCGGTCACCGCTCGAGCATCCTCGGTGGCCGCCTCGAGCAGATTGGCCGCAGCGACGAAGCAGGCCGGCAGATCACGCAGACTGGCAGGGATCCGCAGCACCTCCTGCCGGCGGGTACGAACGCCCTCATCGGTGGCCAGCGCTCGTGCGCGACCGATGTGCCCCTGTGAGGCCCGAGCGGCGAAGGCCGCCATCGCCGGATCCACCCCGTGACGCTCCTGCAGCGCCTGACTCACCTCGAGTGTCGACGGGGTGTGCAACTGCACCGAGCGGGTGCGAGATCGCACCGTGGCCAGCACGTCCTCGGCGCTGGGCGCACACAGCACCCACACCAGGTGCGGCGGTGGCTCCTCGAGGACCTTCAACAGCACATTCGCTGCCTCCTCGGTGAAGCGATCGGCATCCTCGATGATCACCACATGCCAGCGGCCATCGGTGGGGAGGACCGCGGACCGCACGATCAGTTCCCGCGCGTCGTCCACGCCATAGGAGATGGTGTCCGAACGCACGATGTGCACATCGGGGTGCGCCCCGCTCATCGCCGTGCGACAGGTTGCGCACTCACCGCATCCAGCATCGGGACACTGCAGGGCGGCTGCGAATGCGCCCGCCGCGGTCGATCGACCTGAACCCGGGGGGCCGGTGATCAACCACGCGTGCGACATCGCTCGGCCGGGTCCACCGGCCGCACCGGCCTCCTGAACCGCACGTGCGAGGACCTCGATCGCCTCATCCTGGCCGATGAGGGACTCCCAGACGCTCACGCCCTGCACCCTAGTCCGCCGGGTTCTCTCCCGGACCGACATGATCGGCCAGCCATTCCACCACCGGGGCCATCGCCCGCCAGTCCTTGCGCACGACCTCGAGTACCTTCGCTGAACCCAGCCAGGCCGGGGTGCCGTACTCGCGCCGCGCCGTCACCTGGGTGAAGCGCAGCAGCTCGATGCGTGGATGATCCGCCGCCACACCCCGCGGACGAGTCTTCAAGGGCGCACCGTCGATGACGAACGGTGGGCGCGCCCGTCGCAGGCGGGTCAGACCCGCCTCCAGCGGGGCGACGGCCGGCGAGTCCACCGCTGCGCGAAAGCGCGACAACTGCGGCCCGATCGGTGAGTACCAGCCGCCGGCCACCATCAACCCCTGGGCCGACATCTGCACGTAGTAGCCGACCGCATCCTCGATCTGCACGATCGCACCGATGTGCTCCTTGTACGGCGACTTGTCCTTGCTGAACCGCACGTCGCGATTCGGTCGGAAGATCCGAGCATCACCGAACTCCCCGGAGAGCGCATCGAGCAGCGCACGCATCGGATCGCGGAGCTCTGTCTCGTAGGTGGCCTTGTGCTCGCTCCACCAGGCCCGGGTGTTGTTGACCTGGAGGGTGTCGTAGAACTCGACTGCAGCCGGAGAGAAACCTGCGAACGTCACATCGACTCCCCGAGAAGGACCGCCACCCGGTCTCGCACCGCATCAGCGATCGTGTCCGCTGGGGCCGACGCATCGATCACGAGGTACCGCTCAGGCTCGATGCGTGCGAGGTCGACGAAGGCATGGCGCACGCGTGCATGCCACTCCAGGGGCTCTGCCTCCAGCCGGTCGGGGCGTTCGACTCGTTGCAGTCCGATCGCCGGATCGACATCGAGCAGGATCGTCAGATCGGGGATGAGGTCGCGGGTCGCCCACAGGCTCAGTTCGCGCACCTGATCGACACCGAGTTCGCGCCCCGCTCCCTGGTAGGCGACCGAGGAGTCGAGATATCGATCGCAGACCACGACATCACCGCGCTGCAGTGCCGGCCGGATCACCCGCTGCGCATGATCACCTCGCGCCGCAGCGAACAGCAACGCCTCCGCGCGATCGTCCAGCCCGGTATTCGCGACATCGAGCAGCACCTCGCGGATCGCCTCTGCCGCCGGAGTGCCACCGGGCTCGCGCGTGCGCGTCACGGTGCGGCCCTGCGCTGCAAGCCAATCGCACAGGAGCCCGGCCTGGGTGGACTTACCGGCCCCCTCACCGCCCTCGAGGACGATGAACACCCCGCGCTCCATGGGCCTGGAGCCTACGCCGAGCTCTTCTTGGCCGCGGCCTTGCTCGCAGGAGCCTTCTTCGCCGTCTTCTTCGCGGTCGCCTTCTTCGCGGCCGTCTTCTTGGCCGCTGTCTTCTTGGCCGCTGCCTTCTTGGCAGGCCGCTTGGTCGCCTTCTTCACCGGGCCCCTCGCTCGACGATCAGCGATCAACTCATAGGCCCGGTCATGGGTGATCGTCTCGGGATCGTCTTCACGACGAAGCGAAGCGTTGGTCTCGCCATCGGTGACATACGGACCGAAGCGACCCTCCTTGAGGACCACGGGCTTACCGCTCACCGGATCGTTGCCCAGCTCCTTCAGCGGCGGGGCCGAAGCCGCACCGCGACGCTGCTTGGGTTGGGCGTACAGCGCGAGCGCTTCTTCGAGCGTGCAGTCGAAGATGGCCTGCTCCGCGGGCAGCGTGCGCGAGTCGGTGCCCTTACGCAGGTAGGGGCCGTAGCGACCATTCTGCGCGGTGATCGTCTCACCGCTCTCCGGATCGGTTCCCACCACCCGCGGCAGTGAGATGAGACGTAACGCGGTGTCGAGGTCGACGGTGTCCAAGGCCATGTCCTTGAACAACGATCCCGTGCGCGGTTTCGCCGACTTGGGTGCATCCTCCTCCAGCACCTCGGTCACGTACGGTCCGTATCGACCAGCCTTGGCCACGATCATCCGACCGGTCTCCGGATCGGTGCCCAACTCGCGTTCACCCGATGGCTGGGCGAGGAGCTCCTCGGCCTTCTGCACCGTCAACTCATCGGGTGCCAACTCATCGGGCACCGAAGCCCGCTCTTCGCCGCGTTCGACGAAGGCGCCATAGCGCCCGACCCGCAGCGAAATACCGCTGTCCTCGATCGGGAAGGTCGAAAGTTCACGAGCGTCGATCGCGCCGAGATCGGCGGTGAGTTCGGCAACACCCCGGAACTCATTGCCATCGGTGTTGCCGCCCCGCCAGAACGAATCGAGTTGGGACAGGCGCTCGGACTCCCCGCGTGCGATGAGATCGAGGACTTCTTCCATGCGCGCGGTGAACTGATAATCGACCAGGTCGGTGAAATGCTCCTCGAGCAATCGGATGACGGTGAAAGCGGTGAACGAGGGCACGAGTGCCGAGCCCTTCTTCCACACGTAACCGCGGTCGAGGATCGTGCCCATGATCGATGCATACGTCGAAGGTCGGCCGATCCCGAGTTCCTCCAGTCGTGCTGTGAGCGATGCCTCGGTGAACCGCGCCGGCGGATTGGTGCTGTGATCGTCGGGGTTCAACTCCACCAGCGTGACCTGCTGGCCTTCACGCAACGCAGGCAGCACCTTCTCGCGCTCGTCATCACTGTCTTCGCGGGTGTTCTCATAGGCAGCCCGGTAGCCGGCGAACAGAGTCACTGTGCCCGATGCGGAGAACTCCACGGACCGGCCATCTGTCGTCGTCGCGCCGATGCGCACCGTGGTCGTGGCGATTCGAGCGTCCGCCATCTGCGAGGCGACGGTGCGCTTCCACACGAGGTCATACAGCGCCAGCTCATCAGCGTTCAACTCGCCGGCGACCTCGCCGGGGGTCCGGAAGGTGTCACCCGACGGGCGGATCGCCTCGTGGGCCTCCTGGGCGTTCTTGACCTTGCGGTCATATCGGCGGGGCTTATCGGCAACGTGGTCCGCGCCATACAACTGCGTGGCCTGCGAGCGTGCGGCGTTGATCGCCTGCTCCGACAGCGTGGTCGAATCGGTGCGCATGTAGGTGATGTAGCCACGCTCGTACAAGCCCTGAGCAACCCGCATCGTGCGCTGGGCGTTCCACCGGAACCGTCGGGAGGCCTCCTGCTGCAGCGTCGAGGTCATGAAGGGGGCATACGGGCTGCGCTTGGAGGGCTTCTCCACCACCGAACGCACGGTGTAGTCCACGCCCTGCAGGGCCTCAGCGAGGCCCGTGGCTCCGGCCTCGTCGAGCACGAGGACGTTCGTGGTGGTGACCTGTCCGCGGTCGTCGAAGTCCTTGCCGGTCGCGATCCGGTGGCTATCGACCTCGACGAGTTTCGCCGAGAACCCCTCCGGATCGAACACCGCGGCGAGATCCCAGTAGGAGGCCGATCGGAAGGCGATGCGTTCGCGTTCACGATCGACGACGAGGCGCACGGCCACCGACTGAACGCGACCCGCCGACCGCGCTTCGCGACCGATCTTGCGCCACAGAACCTCCGACACCGGATAGCCGTACAGCCGATCGACGATGCGGCGGGTCTCCTGCGCATCAACGAGTTGCATATCCAGATCGCGGGTGTGCTGCAAAGCGTCGGCGATCGCGTGCTCGGTGATCTCGTGGAACACCATGCGGCGAACCGGCACCTTCGGCTTCAACACCTCGAGCAGATGCCACGCGATGGCTTCACCCTCACGGTCCTCGTCGGTGGCCAGGATGAGTTCGTCGGAGTCAGCCAGTTTGCGCTTCAGGTCCGCGATGCGCTGCTTCTTGTCGGCATGGACCACGTAGTAGGGGGCGTACCCCTCCTCGGTGTTGACCGCGTACTTCGCCCACGGCTGCTTGCGCACCGACTCGGGCAACTGCGATGCCTTCGCCGCGAGGTCGCGGACGTGTCCGACCGAAGCCTCGACGTCGTAGTGGCGCCCGTCGTCGGCTGCTCGCGTGAGATATCCCGCGATGGTCTTCGCCTTCGCGGGCGACTCCACGATCACCAGGACGCGCTCGGCGCCCTTCGAGCCAGCCACATTCACTCCTTCACGACGATGGTTCCCCAGCGGGGAGTGTCTCCCATGGGGGTCGTCGCGATATTCAGGGGGGTCAGGCGGATGTGTCGGCCGTCTCAGAGCCGACCGCGATCGGGCGGCGCTTGGAGATCACGACGGCGACCACGACGATCAAGGTCGCACCGATAGCGATGGCCCACCGCAGCGCGGTGTTGGCACCGTCACCGATCGACAGGGTGACCACGGCCGGTGCGATGAGCAGCGCGACGAGGTTCATGACCTTGATCAGCGGGTTGATGGCCGGGCCGGCGGTGTCCTTGAACGGATCACCGACGGTGTCACCGATGACCGTGGCGGAATGCGCCTCGGAGCCCTTCCCGCCGAAGTTGCCGTCCTCGACGAACTTCTTGGCGTTGTCCCAGGCTCCACCGGAGTTGGACAGGAACACCGCCATGAGCACGCCCGTGGCGATGGTGCCGGCCAGGTAGGCGCCGAGCGCACCGACACCGAGGCCGAAGCCGACGGCGATGGGGGTGAGAACGGCGAGCAGGCCCGGGGTGATGAGTTCGCGCAGGGAGTCGCGGGTGACGATGTCGACGACCTTGCTGTACTCGGGCTTCTCGGTGCCCTCCATGATTCCCGGCTTCTCGCGGAACTGGCGACGCACCTCGAAGATGACCGATCCCGCTGCCCGCGACACCGCATTGATGGCGAGGCCGGAGAAGAGGAACACCACAGCCGCACCGATGATCAGGCCGACGAGGTTCGCGGGGTTCGCGACGTCGAGGACTCCGACGTACTGCAGGTTGGCGATGGCATCGGTCAGCGAGGCACCCGCGGTTGCCGTGGCACCGACCACCGCGTCGCGGAACGCACCGAACAGCGCGGTAGCGGCGAGAACCGCCGTGGCGATCGCGATGCCCTTGGTGATGGCCTTGGTGGAGTTGCCGACCGCATCGAGGCGGGTGAGCACCTCGGCACCCTCACCGTGCACATCGCCGGACATCTCCGCGATGCCCTGCGCGTTGTCGCTGACCGGGCCGAAGGTGTCCATCGAGACGATGACGCCGACGGTGGTGAGCAGGCCGGTGCCGGCCAGCGCGATGGCGAACAGGCTGAGCAGCACCACTCCGCCGCCGAGCAGGTAGGCGCCGTACACCGCCGCACCGATGATCAGCGCGGTGTAGACGGCCGACTCCAGGCCGAGGGAGATACCCGAGAGGATCACGGTGGCCGGGCCGGTGAGCGAGGTCTTGGAGACATCGTCGACGGGGCGGCGGTTGGTCTCGGTGAAGTAGGCGGTCAGCTGCTGGATGATCGCGGCGAGCACGATGCCGATCAGCACCGAGCCGATGACGAACCAGCGGGGATCGATCGGGTCACCCTCACCGAGGATCTCCGCGGCGATGCCGCCGAGCCCGGTGATCTCAGCCCAGGAGGCAGGGACGAAGTAGAAGACCGCGCCCACGACGAGGACAGCTGATATCACCGCGGAGATGAAGAAGCCGCGGTTGATCGAGCTCATCCCGGATCGGTCTCCAGCCCGCGGCGACACCGCGAAGATTCCGATGACGGCGGTGATGACACCGATGGCGGGGATGACCAGCGGAAGCACGAGGCCGAGTTCGCCGAAGGCGGCCTTGCCGAGGATGAGAGCCGCGACCAGGGTCACCGCGTAGGACTCGAACAGGTCGGCGGCCATGCCGGCGCAGTCACCGACGTTGTCACCGACGTTGTCGGCGATGGTGGCGGCGTTGCGCGGGTCGTCCTCGGGGATGTTCTGCTCGACCTTGCCGACCAGATCGGCGCCGACATCGGCGGCCTTGGTGAAGATGCCACCGCCGACACGCATGAACATGGCGAGCAGGGCGGCCCCGAAGCCGAAGCCCTCCAGCACCTTGGGCGCCTCACCCTTGTAGACGAGGACCACGATCGCCGCGCCGAACAGCCCCAGGCCCACGGTGAACATGCCGGCGACACCACCGGTGCGGAACGCGATCTTCATCGCCTTCTGCTCACCGCTGTCCTTGGCCGCAGCAGCGACACGGACATTGCCTCGGACTGCCAGCCACATGCCCATATATCCAGTGATCGCGGAGAACACTGCTCCGACGATGAAGAAGATGGAGCGACCGATGCGCTCGTTGGTGGTTTCGGCCGGTAGGAGGAAGAGGACGAAGAAGACGATGACCGAGAAGATGGCGAGGGTCTTGAACTGCCGGCTGAGGTACGCCGACGCCCCCTCCTGGACCGCCGCGGCGATCTCCTTCATCTTCGGGGTTCCCTCGTCGTTGCTCAGCACCTC
The DNA here is from genome assembly GCA_965657825.1 of Actinomycetes bacterium. GTDB lineage: Bacteria > Actinomycetota > Actinomycetes > S36-B12 > S36-B12 > M55B157. The sequence goes on from CBFHQG010000008.1 coordinate 13,458, forward strand.
ACGCACGAGGATGAAGCCCACGAGCAGGGCGAGGATCGAGATGACGGCCACGATCACGACGGTCGTGAAGTTCATCCCCGAAAGTTCGATGTCCATGGGTCTCCTTGCCAGGCGGATGGCCGGGATGTAACCGGGCCGAAACTTCGGCGCAGTTTACGCACGTTCACAGGCCAGGTGCCTCAGGGGTCGGTGCAGGCATACTCACCGACATGTCCCGCGGCAGCCTCGAGCACCTCCTCGGCGGGCATTCACAACGGGGCCACCCCCGGCATATCGAGCGGCTCGCGGCCCGGACAGGCCAGACGGCAGCGTGGCCGGATTGGGTCGATGAGGGGCTGCGCACCGCCCTGACCAACCGGGGGATCCAGGCTCCCTGGGCCCACCAGGTGGCGGCGGCGCAGTCCGCCCGAGATGGTCGGCACACCCTGCTGTCCACCGGGACAGCCTCGGGCAAGACCCTCGGGTTCTGGCTGCCCACGCTCACCGCACTCGCCGAGGATGAGCGGGCGAGTGTGCTGTATCTGGCCCCGACCAAGGCCCTCGCCCACGACCAACTGCGGTCCCTGTCCGCCCTGGGCCTGCCTGGTCTGCGAGCTGCTGCCTATGACGGGGACACGCCCGCCGATGAACGCCGCTGGGTGCGCGCGCACGCGCAGTACATCCTCACCAACCCCGATCTGATCCACCACTCCCTGCTGCCCCGCCACCGATCGTGGTCGCGGGTGCTGAAGGGCCTGCGCGCGATCATCGTCGATGAGGCGCACCTGTACCGCGGGGTTTTCGGCTCCCATGTCGCCCTGGTGCTGCGCCGCCTGCGCCGCATGGCCGCACGCTACGGTGCCGATCCGGTCGTGCTGGCCGCCTCGGCGACGATGGCTGATGCGCCGACCGCGGCCGCCCGCCTCATCGGCGACGAGGTGACGGTGATCGATGTCGACACCGGCCCGCGGGCGGCGTTGACCGCCGTGCTCTGGGAGCCTCCCGAGGTCCTCGGGGCCCCGCGTTCGGCGATCGCCGAGACTGCCGATCTGGTGGCCGATCTCACCACCGCAGGAGTCCGCTGCCTGGCCTTCGTGCGCTCACGGAGGGGAGCCGAGACCGTGGCCATGCTCGCCCGTGACGACCTCGCCGACGTGGATCCGGCACTTCCCGGCCGAGTCGCCGCGTATCGGGGGGGCTATCTGCCCGAGGAGCGTCGCGCCCTCGAGCAGGGCCTGCGCGACGGGGATCTCACCGCCGTGGCCACGACCAACGCACTGGAGTTGGGCATCGATATCTCCGGTCTGGACGCCGTGCTCGTCGCCGGCTGGCCCGGCACCCGGGCGTCCCTGTGGCAGCAGTGGGGCCGCGCGGGGCGCTCGCATGGGCAGGCGCTGGGGGTGTTCATCGCGCGGGAGGACCCCCTGGACCGGTATGTCCTCGACCATCCCGAGGTGCTCTTCGGTCAGCCGGTCGAATCGATCGTCATCGACCCGCACAACCCCCATGTCCTCGGCCCTCACCTCGCGGCCGCGGCAGCCGAGCATCCCCTCACCGAGGACGACGCAACCCGATGGTTCGGTGATTCCGCCGTCGACCTCCTGCCTGACCTCAGTGAGCGGGGGTTGCTGCGCCGCCGCCCCACCGGGTGGTACTGGACGCGTCGGGACCGCGCGACGGACCTGATCGATCTGCGCGGTGGGGCTGGATCACCTGTGCAGTTGGTCGAAGCCGACACCGGTCGGCTCCTCGGCACCGTCGACGCCGGTCGAGCCCACTCCGTCGCCCATACCGGGGCCATCTACGTGCACCAGGGCAACTCATTTCGCGTGCTGGACCTCGACCTGGATGCGAGCGTCGCCCTGCTCGAGCCGGTGATCACCGATTACTCCACGAGCGCAGCTGACATCGCCGACTACACGATCGTGACGACCGATGAGGAGCTCGCATGGGGTGAGGGCACCCTGTCGCGCGGGGAGGTCGAGGTGACCAGCCAGGTCGTAGGGTTCCTCAAGCGTCGCTACGCAACCGGGGAGATCCTCGGTGAAGAACCCCTCGATCTACCCGAGCGGACTCTGCGGACGAGAGCGGTGTGGTGGACGGTGACCGATGAGCAACTCGCACAGGCCGAGGTCACCGGCGACATCGCCGGCGCGGCGCACGCTGCCGAACACGCTTCGATCGGGCTGCTGCCCCTGATGGCATCGTGCGACCGCTGGGATATCGGTGGTGTGTCCACACCGTTGCACCCGGACACCGGGCGCTGCACGGTGATGGTCTACGACGGGCACCCGGGTGGTGCTGGCTTCGCTGATCGCGCCTTCAGCATCGCTGCGGATTGGCTCACTGCAACGCGGGATGCGATCGCTGCGTGCCCGTGTGCGAACGGGTGCCCGGCCTGCGTGCAGTCACCGAAGTGCGGGAACGGTAACGAACCGCTGGACAAGGCGGGGGCGGTCCGTCTGCTCGATGTGCTGCTCACCGGGAGCTACTGACCGATCGGTGCTCCCGCCCGTGAGCGCTGCCGCACGACTGGCAGCTGGACTCCGACCGAGTCGGCGAGGCGAGCGGCGATGCCCGTGGATGGGACGGCGACTTCGACGACGAGATCGAGTCCCTCGGGTATGCACTCGATGAGCGCAGCCCCGTTTCGAGTGGCGATGTCATCGGCGATCGCACATGCGGTGACCGGATCGTCGAGCAGGTGTGCCGCCCCGGCGAGCGCGGCGAGATCCGCGGCGCCGGCAGCCCTCGTGCGCAACATGGACAGGTCGATGAACGCCCACAGCAGGAGGATCGCGATCATCACGATCGGCATGAAGATGAAGGTGAGCAGCGTGCCCGCCCCGCGGTCGTCGGGAATCGACGTGCTCCTCACGGCAGGCCCGGTTCTCGCAGTGCCGTCGCCGATGCCTGCACCCTGATCGTCAGGCCCGACAGGATCGGTACCGGGGCCGACACCTCCTGCGTGACGATCGCTTCGACGGTCCCGGCCGTACCGGATGACTCCACCGATGCACCGGGCAGCACCCGATCGATCAATTCGTCGATGACTCCCATGTCGGCCCCGCGTGCCAACGATCGTGCGGCCTGCTGAGCCAGATCGGCTGCCTTGGCCTGCGAAAGCCCGAGCATCGAAAGCCACAGCAGAGCGACGATGACCAGCAGCAGCGCGGGGATGGCGAACAGCAACTCCACGATGGTGTTACCGCGCTCACCCCGGCCGCGCCGGATCATCGAGTTCACCATCCCCACGCCCCTGCTCATCAGGTATTCCCGCTCACCCGAAGAACGACGACAGAGCACTGGAGAACAGCCCCCAGAGCAGATCGCGTACCGGGTCGGACGTGAGCAACTGCAGCAGCAGGCCGCCGAGACCGGCGACCGCGACGGTGCCGACGGCGTACTCGGCGGTGGTGAGTCCGGCATCATCTGTCGTCACGCGGCGCATGATGCGCTGAACGACGGTGGTCTGAACTTTCATGGCGACTCCCTCATGGATGACCGGCGAGCGGCCGGTGCGCGCGCCCCGGTGGGACGCCCGATCACCGTCGGGCAGCGGTCAGCCCCTGCGAAAGGAACCGGTCGAAATCTGTGGAAAGCCGCCGGGCTCACCGCACCTGGGGACAGTGAGCGGATCAGCGGGTGCCGACGGCAAGCAGACGCTCGAGGTCGCCGTGGACCTCCAGCCCGCACGTCGTGGCGATCGTGTCCATCACCAACCGGCCATCGGTATCGGTCAGGCGCACGTCGATCACCGCATCGAGGGTCTCCTCGACACGCTCGTGCATTCGGGTGCGCACCGGTGCGTGGAGAAGACCGCCACGACGCCGCTCCGCGCGCAGATCCAGGCGCCCATCGGGCCCCTCCAGCGACCAGTGCACATGCGAGTCGTCGATGCGCAGGTCGATCTCGCGCGAGGAGTTGTAGGTCGCCCAGGTGCGCAGCCGATCCGGGGTGCGCAGGCCCACGATGAATCCACGGAAGGTCGACCGCACCCAGGGGATGAGCGCGACGGAGGCGACGAGCGCGGCATCGGGAGCATCGGCGAGATGTGAAGAGTGCATCCAGACGTAGCCGGCGGGGAAGGCTCGGCCCCAGTCCTTCTCGATGTAGCCGCGACCCCCGCTCAGGTCGATCTCGCGCCCCTCGACGGTCAATCTCCCGTCGAGGCCGTGGCCGAAGGACACCACCCCGTGGTAGCACTCCATCAGCGGGACCCACGCGTAGGGACCCATGATCCCTGGGCGGCGCCAGGTCACCGGCCACGGATCGAGGGCGGTCGTGTAGCGCACCTCACCATCGAGGTGGTCGAGATCAACGGTGAAACCGCGGTCGGTGAAGCGGTTCGGGCCCACCCGCACGTCGAATCCGTCGCTGGACGCCCAGAAGTCGGCCGAGTCGTAGCGGTGGTAGTGCGAGGCTCCGGTGATTCCGTCGAGTACCTGCACGAACGCCTCATCGGTTCGCTGGTCCCCATCATTGCCGCGGAAGACACCCGGGATGAACGCCCATCGCGCGGACTGATCGACCGAGACGGCCTTGACGTACCAGCCCTCGAAGAAACCACCGCGCACTCCGCGTCCGTGGAAGGCTTCCGGGCGCAGGGTCTGGCGCACAACAGCGAGGGGGTGGCGCACGTCACCCACGCTACCCCTAGGGTGACCTCCGGAGGTTCTACATGCGCATCCTCATCCCACGCGAAACCCGACCGGGCGAGCGCCGCGTCGCGATGGTGCCCTCAGTTGTCGGCAAATTCACCCAGATCGGTGTCGAGGTCCTCATCGAATCCGGGGCTGGCGATCAGGCCTTCGCCCCCGACGCCGAGTACAGCGCCGCCGGTGCCCGCATCATCCCGAGCAGCGACATGAACATCGCCCTCGAGGCAGCGGACGTCATCGCCAGCGTGCGACCACTGGAATACGCGCGTGCCCGCCGCGTGAAGGCCGGCGGGATCTGCGTGTCCTTCCTCTCCCCCGCCATCGACACCGACACCATCCGGGCCCTGCGGGACGCCGAGGCGACGGGATTGAGCTTCGATCTGGTGCCACGCATCTCACGCGCCCAGTCGATGGATGCCCTCACCTCGCAGGCGCTCGTCACCGGTTACCGGGCCTCGCTGGTCGCCGCTGATCGCCTCCCCCGTTTCTTCCCGCTGTTCATGACGGCCGCCGGGACGATCCAGCCGGCCAAGGTGCTCGTCCTCGGAGCCGGAGTCGCCGGACTGCAGGCCATCGCGACCGCCAAACGACTCGGCGCCCGCGTCTCGGCCTACGACGTCCGCCCCGCCAGCGCTGATGAGGTCAAGAGCATGGGCGGCACGTTCATCACCCTCGAGCTCGAAACCCTCGAGGGCTCCGGCGGCTACGCCCGCGAGATGACCGAGGAGCGCTCGGCACGCCAGCGCGAACTCCTCACCCCCTACATCGCCGAATCCGATGCGGTGATCACCACCGCCGCAGTGCCCGGACGTACCGCGCCGCTTCTGGTCACGCGCGAGATGGTGCAGACCATGAAGCCCGGCTCCGTCGTCGTCGATCTCGCGAGCGAGTCCGGGGGCAATGTCGAGGGTTCCGTGGCCGGTGAGATCGTCGATATCGATGGCATCACCGTATGGGGTGGTCAAGACGTCGCGAGTCAGATGCCCGTGCACGCCTCGCAGCTGTATGCGATGAACGTCGTCGCACTCATCAGCCCGTCGGTCACCGATGGCGCGATCAGCATCGATATCGAGGATGAGGTCTACGACGGCTGCGTGGTGGTCTTCAACGGAGAGATCCGAAACGAGGCGGCGATCGCCGCGCTGGGAGGTGCGTGAGCCATGGATGGCGTCGCGCTGCTCACGATCTTCATCCTGAGCATCTTCGTCGGCTTCGAGGTCGTCTCGAAGGTCTCGGCGGTGCTGCACACCCCGCTGATGTCGGGGGCCAACGCGATCCACGGCATCGTCCTCATCGGCGGCATCATCGTCACCGGTGCGGCCGAGACGCCGCTGGAGCTCATCCTCGGCGCGCTCGCGGTGCTCCTGGGTGCGATCAACCTCGTCGGCGGCTTCGTCGTCACCGACCGCATGCTGGAGATGTTCAAACCCAAGAAGACTCCCGCCAAGGAGGGTGACGCATGAGCACCCCCACCTGGGCGCAACTGACCAATCTCGGCGTCGCCGTCCTGTTCATCCTGTCTTTGAAGGCGCTGTCCTCTCCGAAGACCGCTCGCCTGGGCACGCTCTTCGGCGCCATCGGCGCCGTCGTGGCGACGGTGATCCTGTTCTTCACCGGCATCGAGTTGGACAACCTGGTCGTCATCCTCGCGATGATCATCATCGGATCCGTGATCGGCGCGGTCTCTGCACGTCGGGTCAAGATGACCGCGATGCCGCAAATGGTGGCGCTGTTCAACGGTGTCGGTGGTGGTGCAGCCGGGCTGATCGCTGTCGTGGAGTTCCTGCACGCCAAGGACGATGCGAATCTGCTGTTCTGGATCTTCACCGTGCTGACCGTGGTGATCGGGTCCGTCGCCTTCTCCGGCTCGATCGTGACCTACCTGAAACTGCAGGAGATCATGACGACCCGCCCGGTCGTACTGCCAGCGGGCAAGTGGGTGACGATCCTGGTCGCCGTCGCGGTCGTGGTGTTCGCGATCTGGGGCATCATCGATCCGCAGTTCTGGATCATCCTGATCCTGCTCGTCCTGTCCCTTATCTTCGGCGTGCTGTTCGTGCTGCCTGTGGGCGGTGCAGATGTGCCGATCGTCATCTCGCTGCTCAACGCGCTGACCGGCCTGGCCGTCGCCGCGTCCGGCTACGTGCTGGGCAACGTGCTGCTGCTCATCGCCGGAACGCTGGTGGGTGCCTCGGGAACACTGCTCACGATGATGATGGCCAAGGCGATGGGTCGTCCGCTCACCGCCACATTGTTCGGGGCGTTCTCCGGTACGACAGCCGGCAGCGCCGGCCCGGGCTCGGATCGCCCGGTGCGGTCGAGTTCACCGCAGGATGTCGCGATCATGCTGGGCTACGCCGGCAAGGTGATCCTGGTGCCCGGCTACGGCCTGGCTGTCGCTCAGGCGCAGTCCACGCTGCGCGAACTCGCCGACCTGCTCGCCGCGCGTGGCATCGAGGTCGACTACGCCATCCACCCCGTCGCCGGTCGTATGCCCGGGCACATGAACGTCCTCCTCGCCGAGGCGAGCGTGCCCTATGAGCAGTTGAAGGAGATGGACGAGATCAACCCGGAGTTCCCCTCCACCGACGTGGTGCTCGTGGTGGGAGCCAACGACGTGGTGAACCCGGCGGCGCGCACCGACCAAAGCGCACCGATCTACGGCATGCCGATCCTCGACGTCGACAATGCCGGTCAGGTGGTGTTCTTGAAGCGCTCGATGCGCCCGGGCTTCGCCGGGATCGAGAATGAACTCCTCTACGACCCGAAGACGACCCTGCTGTTCGGCGATGCCAAGGAGACCCTCACCAAAGTCGTCACCGCCCTCAAAGGCCTCTAACCGAAATCCGCAACTTTTAGCTCATTGTCACCGCATAGCTGTTGCGGATTTCGGCGAGTCACACGGTGCCGTACAGCCGATCCCCCGCATCCCCGAGTCCGGGCACGATGTAGCCGACCTCGTTCAAGCGCTCATCCATTCCCGCCATCACGACGGTGACGTCCACATCGCGATCGGCGAAGGCCTCCTCCACCCGCGCGAGGCCCTCAGGTGCGGCCAGCAGCACGATCGCGGTCACATCACGCGCACCCCGAGCCAGCATCAACTCGATCGCACTGACCAGCGTCCCACCCGTAGCGAGCATCGGATCGAGGACGAACACCTGCCGATCAGCCAGGCTCGCCGGGATCCGCTCCGCATACGTCGTGGCGACGAGGGACTCCTCATCACGAGCCATCCCGAGGAAACCCACCTCTGCAGTCGGCACCAGCCGAAGCATCCCGTTCAGCATCCCCAGACCTGCCCGCAGGATCGGGACGACCATGGGTCGCGGCTTGGCGAGGTGGACCCCGGTCATCGGCGCGACCGGCGTGACAATGTCATAGGGACGGGTCGTCAACCCGCGGGTGGCCTCATAGGCCAGGAGGGTGACCATCTCCTCGACCAGGCTGCGGAAGATCACCGAATCGGTCGTCTCATCCCTCAGCACGGTCAACTTATGGGTGAGGAGTGGGTGCTCGACCACGACGCTGCGCATGAAGGTGAGGCTATCGGGTGTTTCCGAGGCCCGGGGCGTGGAACGATATGAACGGCCCGCCACCCGGTGGGCAAGGCAGGAGAGGCGCCATGGGGTACGAGGACGAGGACGTCGACTTCGCCGTCGCCGCGTGGCGCGAAGACGGCCAGTGGTCAGCCGCTGCCCTGCCACCGCGAGCGGTGGAGACTCTCGGCGGGTTCGTCAGTGCCCTGCGTCAACTCGCCGGCGAGGGCGGTGTGCTCGGCTTCGTCGCGCTCGCCGATGAATGCTTCATCGCCGTACGAATCCCACCCGACGGGGTCGCTCGCATCCTGCTGTCCGATGCCAACTGCGCCTACGACTTCGATCTCGCCGAAGAGGCACTGGACATGCTCGATATCGAACTGCCCGAAGATGAAGAGGAATTCGACGACATCGAGCCGATCGGCGAACTCGGATTCGCCGCAGACTTCGGGCTCGATCCGGACATGGTCGAGATGATCTGCCTCGACGACGATGCGCTGGCTGAGGATCAAGTGGCTCAGATCGCTCGCCGCCTCGGTTTCGGTGACCAGTTCTCTGCGGTGCTGCGCAGCCTCGGCCGCTGATCGGCATGCCTCACCTGTCCGACGTCGACGCAATACGTCGCGCCCTCGATCTGGCACGGACGGTGTGTGCACCTGATGAGGATGTCCCCGTCGGTGCTCTCGTCCTCGACTCCGATGGCGAGGTGATCGCGCAGGCGGTGAACGAGCGCGAGGCCAGCGGTGACCCGACCGCACACGCAGAGGTGCTCGCGATTCGCCGTGCGGCGAGCACTCTGGATTCCTGGCGCCTGGAGGGGTGCACGATCGCGGTCACCCTGGAGCCGTGTCCGATGTGCGCGGGAGCGATCCAGCTCGCACGGATTTCGCGTGTGGTGTTCGGTGCGTGGAATGACACGTACGGGGCTGCCGGTTCCGCCTGGGATCTGCTGCGTGATCGACGGCTGTCGCACCGACCCGAAGTCGTCGGAGGAGTGCTCGAGGCCGAGTGCGGGGATCTCGTTCGCGAGTTCTTCGCTCGCCACCGGGGGTGACCGAGTCGTGGTGCAGGTGTGTACCCTCATCCGCGGTGGCGTGTCCGAGCGGCCAAAGGAGCGCGCCTCGAAAGCGCGTGTGGGGGCAACCTCACCGTGGGTTCAAATCCCACCGCCACCGCCATTGCAGATCGGTGCACCCCTTGTGGGTGTGCCGGTCTGGCTTTTTGTTTCTTCGGGTGATTCTTCGGGTAGATCAGGCCCAAATTGGGCACCTTTCACCCGAAGAAGGGCTAGAGGCCGGTGAGGAAGGGGAGCGCGAGGCTTGCCACGATCGGGACGACGCCCACGAGCAGGAATGCTGGCAGGAAGCACGCCGCGAGCGGGGCGACCGCGCGGACACCTGCCGCTCTCGCGGCGGCCTCCACCTGTCCCCTCGATTCGCGGCGTAGATCATCTGCGATACCCGGCAGCGTCGAGGTGAGGGGCGCACCCGACTCCAGTGATCTGGCCACCGCACGGGACAGCCCCGACATCCCCGGCTGCGCACCTACCGCTCGCCACGCATCGATCGGATCGGCACCCAGGGCCAGCGACGCGACGAGAGCGCCCAATGGTTCGCAGATCGGCTCGCCGAGTGCACGGGCCACCGCCGCCGTCGATGGCGCCACCGGGGCCCCCGATGCCAGGCAGGCGGCCAGCAGATCAGCCGCATCTGCGGCCTGACGTTCCAGTGCCTCGCGTCGCCTCCGATCGCGCTCGGATTCCAACCGGCCTAGGCCGATCGGTGCGCCGATCGCGAGGACAACACCCAGACCCCATCCCCACAGGCCACCGATACCGATCGCCACTCCCACACCACCCAGTGCACTTACTAGGCGCACCACACGTGGATCGCTGAGTCCCGCACGAGGATGGTCGATCTCCTCGACCACCTTCGGTGCGAAGACGCGACGCGCTCGACGTCGCGAACCCGACGGCAGCATCACGAGGACTGCCCCGACCGCTGCGGCCACCGCGAGCGTGCTCACAGCCCACGCTCCACGCTCGCTGCGATCCGGCGCACCCACCACAGGCCGAGCCCCGTAAGGAGGACACCACCGCCCAGGCACATCCGACCGATCCCCGTGCCCAGCAGCCAACCGATCGGATCAGCTCCGAGGCTCATCCCTAGCAGGAGACCGATCGCAGGGAGCAGGGCCAGCATCCGCGCGGTCGCCCTCGGTGCCGCCAGATGCGCCGCGAGTTGCACCCGAACCTCCTCTGCAGCTCTCGCCCCCGTCGTCAGCCGGTCGAGCGCTGCGGCCAGTCCTGCACCTGAGGTCTCCGCGACCTCCCAGCATGCAGCCACCGAACGCCACAGGGGCATTGCGGAGTCGATGGCATCGCGGCGCAGCGCTTCGGGGACATCTCCGCCCCACTGGGCCGCGGCTACGGCATGCGGCGCTACTCCATCGAGCGCGGTGAGGAGACCCGCCCGCATCGGTCGACCCGATCGCAGTTCCCCAGCGAGGGCGGCGCAGCCCTCGATCGCCCTGCGCCGCCGACGCCCCGATGCCCCGGGTAGGCGTGCGCGCCATCGGGATCGCATCACATCCCACCACCGGCGTGATGGCGCCGAGGACGACACCGTCACCCGCTGAAGACGCTGCACAGGTGAGGGGCGCATCAGCAGGGTGACGGCCCCGGCGCACAGAAGTGCGGCGAGCAGACTCGTCATGCGGGTGGATCGATCCCCGCAGCGCTGATCCGATCACGCAGCACCTGCCCACCACTCTCGACACGCTCCGTGCCGTCGGGATCGAAGGTGACAGCCGGACGTGACTGGAGCAGCCCTCGGTCATCGACGTGCACCGTGTGGATCCCCGCTATGCGACGCGACCCGGCTCGGTCACGGACCAGGTGGATCACCGCATCGATGCCAGCTCCGGCCAGGGAGTGCACGGCAGGGCGGGGTAGGCCGGCCGCGAGCCCGAGGGCCTCTAGTCGCGCGGGCACGTGCGCTGCGGAATTCGCGTGCACCGTGCCGCACCCGCCCTCGTGACCGGTGTTCAAGGCCGCGAGCAGGTCGACGACTTCGGCCCCACGAACCTCACCCACGACAACCCGATCCGGGCGCATGCGCAGGGCCTGGCGAACGAGATCGGTCAGCGTGACGGCGCCCGCTCCCTCGACATTGGCAGGACGCGACTGCAGGCAGACGTGATGGGGATGATCCGGGCGTAGCTCCGCGGAGTCCTCCACGATGACGATCCGCTCACCTGCATCGACGCAGCCGAGCAGCGTGGACAAGACCGTGGTCTTTCCCGTTCCCGTTCCACCAGAAATGAGAAACGCCAATCGAGCATCGACGATCGCGCGCAACCAGGATGCACCCTGCGCGGTAAGGGAGCCGACCTCGACGAGTTGGTCGAGGGTGAAGGAACGGCGGCGCGGAATCCGCAGTGACACCACCGCGCACCCCTGCGCGATCGGTGGGATGACCGCATGCAGTCGCGTGCCATCAGGAAGTCGCACGTCGACGAAGGGTGCCGACTCGTCCAACCGTCGACCTGCTGCGGCAGCCAGTCGCTGCGCAAGCCGACGTACCGACTCCCCGTCAGGGAAGCTGATCGCACTCAGCTGCAATCCCTGACCGCGATCCACCCAGACCTCGCCGGGTGCATTGACGAGCACATCGGTCACCGACGGTTCGCGCAGCAGCGGCTCGAGAGGCCCGGCACCGGTCAACTCGTCGCGAAGGCTGCCGACAAGATCGAGCACCGCCTCCTGACCGAGGACCATGCCCTCCTCACGTAGCGCCCGAGCCACCCTCGCCGCACTCGGTTCACCCGCCGAGGGATCTGAGTCGATCAGGCGACGTCGGACGCGATCTAGGAGCGCCGGGGAGCTCATGCGGCTCGCCTCCCGGCCCGTCTCGCCGTGGGGACGACGCCGAGCCGAGCGAGGATGGCTTCAGCGACCCGTTCAAGGGAGACGCCGCGCGCATCGGAGTACTCGCCGATGACGGACAGGTCGAGTGCGGCTTCGATCTCCTCACGATCCAGATCGCTATCGCGGCGGCGGCGCACCACAGCGCGTAGATCGGCGCACGTCGCACGCAGAGTCTCCGACTGGGCGAGGGCAGCGGCGACCGCGCGTATGTCGGCCGGGACGACGAGCAGGACAAGATGAGCGTGGGAAAGGGCAGGACTACTCACACCTCTGGCCAGATCGACCACCGTGAGGTCGAACCCCCGTGATCCTGCCGACAGCAACGCCTCCCAGGCCTGCCGATCGACGGCTCCGGCAAGACGATCGTGGCTGAGCAGGCTGAGCCCGTCGACGTGGGGAAGGGCAGCGCGCACAGCGTCGACTGACACGCGCCCACGGGTGGAGGCGAGATCACGCCATCGCGCCCCCGGCAGATTCTCCGCCTCGACGAGCAGTTCCAGACCGCCACCGATCGGATCACCATCGATGAGCAGGCACCCATCGGGCAGGCGTTCGGCTCCGGCCCGGGCCAACGCGACAGCCAGGGTCGAGGCGCCCGCGCCACCGGCCCCACCCACCACGGTGACGATCGGCCCCTCGTGGCCGGAAGGGTCACCGGCACACCCGAGGCGTTCGATGATCGCCCGTTCTGACTCCGGCAGCGTCCAGACCGCCTCCGCACCGATCGCCACCGCGGCCTGCCACACGTGCGTGTCATCGACGCACAGCACCATGACGCTTGGTCGCCTCGGCAGATCCGCTGCCACCAGTTCCTCGAGGACGTCGGACCCGACGATCACCAGCGGCGCGACTGTCCACTCCCCACGCCCCTGAGAGACACCCCCGTGGATTCGAACCTCGACATCGGCAACTGCTGCCAGCCGCGAGATCGACTCGCGCAGATGCGGATTCTCGGTGAATGCGATGCAACCATGGGTGCCCGATGCCGTCATGCCAGTAACTGTGCGCGACATCCGGTCACCACGTCGACCCCCACTGTTCGCGCTGTGGACAACTCGAGGCCGTAGCAGCGGGTAGTCTTCTGTGTCGTGGGCGGATCCCATGCGGCAGCGTTCTTCGATCTGGACAAGACGATCCTGGCTACCTCGAGTGCCCTCGCCTTCACCAAGCCCTTCTACAAGGGTGGCCTGATCCGCCGGAGCGATGTCGTGCGCAGTGCCTACGCGCAGTTCGTCTTCCTGGCCTCCGGGGCTGACCATGATCAGATGGAAGCGATGCGGCAGTACATGTCCCAGTTGGTCGCCGGTTGGGATGTGGCGAAGGTGCGTGAGATCGTCGCCGAAACCCTGGACGAGATCATCGATCCCGTCGTGTACGAGGAGGCTGTTGCGCTGATCGAATCGCACCAGGCAGCCGGTCGCGATGTCATCATCATCTCGTCATCTGGTACCGAGGTCGTCGAGCCGATCGGCGCGCGCCTCGGCGTCGACCTCGCCGTCGGCACGCAGCTCGCGGTCGAAGACGGTTGCTACACAGGAGAGATCCTGTTCTACGCCTACGGCGAGGGAAAGGCACAGGCGATGCGCGACCTGGCGATCGAACGCGGCTACGACCTGAGTGAGTCCTACGCCTATACCGACTCGATCACCGATCTCCCGATGCTCGATGCCGTCGGGCATCCGACCGCGGTCAATCCCGACGTCGCGCTGCGTGCACTCGCGGAGGAACGCGACTGGCCGATCCAGGACTTCGCACGTCCCGTGACGATGAAGTCGCGTATCTCCGGCCGACAGGCCGCTGCCGCCGCCGGTGCGAGCGCAGCGATCGGTGCCGTCGCCCTCGGGGTGACCTGGTACACCCGGCATCGCCGCGCCGGTTGAGGCGGCGACGCTTACGGCGCTGCGGGCTCCTCGGGCGGGGGCTCTGGTGTGGGGGTCGGCTCCGGTGTCGGCGTCGGCTCCGGGGTGGGGGTCGGTTCGGGTGTGGGGGTCGGGGTCGGTGTCGGTGCGGCGATCGCAACAGTCAACGTGACCTGGGTCCCCTTCACCGCGGTGGTGCCCGCCGACGGTGACTGAGAGAGCACCGTGCCAGGGGCCACAGTCTGGGATTCCTGATACGTCACCGCCACCTCGAACCCAGCGCCGGAGAGGATCCCGCGTGCTGTCCCCTCGGTCTCACCGACCGTGTTGGGAACCTGAGTCCGACCGCTGGACACCTCGATGTTGATCGCCGTGCCCACATCAACCGAGGAGCCTTCAGAGGGGTTCTGACCCATGACGTACCCCTCTGGTTGATCGGCGTCGACGGGTGTGACAGCACCGAGAACCAGCTTGGCATCGGCCAGCGCAGTCTCGACGTCGGCGATCGACGTGAGCCCCACAAGGGGTGGCACGGTGGTCTTCTCCGCACCGGCGCTGATCGTCACATTGACCGCCTGGCCCTCCTCGAGTTGTTCACCGGGGATGGGCTGCTGGGCGATCACGGTGTCGACGGGTAGATCGGAGACCTCGGGGGTCTGCACTCCGAGGACGAGGCCCTGGCGCTCGAGGACGTTCTCCGCCTGCACGGTGGTCAACCCGGTGAGATCCGGAACAGTCACCTTCGCCGCGGTCGTACGCCCGAGAACCAGAGCGGCCGCGAGCGCCGCAAGACCCACGACGGCAAGGATGCCGATGATCAGTGCGACGAAGAAGCCCGCGCCACGCTGTGCTTTGCGGCCACGCGTCCGAGACTTGGCAGTATCGATCGCGTAGACCTCGGTCGGGTCCACGACGTCGAGGACCTGTGTGGGAGTGGCCACCACCGCCGGTACCGCAGCAGTGACCGGACCCCCGACAGCGGCGGTGTCGACGTCGACTCGGAACTCCGCGGCACTCTGGTAGCGGTCATCGGGGTTCTTCGCCAACGATCGCATGACGACCGCGTCGATGGTGGGCGTGATCTCCGGATCGATCTGCGAGGGAGGCAGCGCCTGCTCGCTGACGTGCTGGTAGGCCACAGAGACCGGCGAGTCGCCGGTGAAGGGTGGCTGCCCGGTCAGCAGTTCGTAGAGCAGCACCCCGGTGGAGTACAGGTCGCTTCGCGCGTCGACGACCTCACCGCGTGCCTGCTCCGGGGAGAGATACTGCGCGGTACCCATGACGGTGGACGCAGATGTCATGGTGTGGCCGACCTCGTTGATCGCTCGTGCGATCCCGAAGTCCATGACCTTCACTTCACCGGTCCGCGCCAGCATCACGTTGGCGGGTTTGATGTCGCGGTGCACGATGCCGTGCCGGTGTGCGTAGTCGAGGGCGGCCAGGGTGCCGGAGATGATCTCCAGGGAACGCTCGGGCATGAGGCGTCGACCCGATGAGACCAGCTGGCGCAACGTCATGCCATCGACGTACTCCATGACGATGTAGGGGACGATCGTGGTTTCGCCGTGGTCGCCGAGGACATCCTCGCCGGTGTCGTAGACCGCGACGACGTTGGGATGGTTGAGTGCGGCGGCCGACTGGCCCTCTCGGCGGAATCGCGCCTGAAACGCAGGGTCACGGGCCAGATCGGGACGCAGGATCTTGATCGCGACACGGCGCCCGAGGCGAACGTCACGTCCCTCCCACACCTCGGCCATTCCGCCCCGGCCGATGATGGTGATCAGCTCATAGCGATCGCCGAGCGTGCGTTCCACGCCTGAACCTTCCGTCACAGCACATTCCTCCCGCTCCTAGACGCAGCAGTGTGGCAGGTCGTTCCCCTCAGGAGGCTGATGCGCGCCGCCACCGTCGCCCTCATCGCAGGGCCGCCTCGATGACCGCTCGGGCGATCGGCCCGGCCAGCGCATTGCCGCTGACCTCATCGAGGCCACCGTCCTCGACGACGACGGCAACGGCGACCTGGGGGTTGGTCGCGGGGGCGAGGGCCACCATCCAGGCCACCGGTGCCCCCTCTCGCCCGGTCTGGGCTGTTCCAGTCTTGGCACCGACCCGGACCACCTGCCCGTCGGGAGTGGTGACTCCACGTAAGACTCCGGCCGTCCCGCGTTCGACCACCGCGACCATCATCTCGACCAGATCCGCAGCGTCCTGGGGGGTCATCGCAGATCCGAATTCACGTGGGGCCGACGTGCGCAGGATCGCCAGATCCGGGCCGCGGATCTCCTGCACCAGATAGGGCTCCATGACGATCCCGTTATTGCCGATTCCCGCCGTCACCATCGCCATCTGCATCGCGGTCGCCCGCACATCGAACTGGCCGATCGCGCTCAACGCCGTCTGCGGGGCATCGGGGGCATCGGGAAAGCGGGAGGTCGATGCGCGCAGCGGGGTGGTGAAGGCCGTGTCGAAGCCGAACGCCTCCGACTGCTCCCGCAGCGCATCGGCGCCGAGTTCATTACCCAGCCAGGCGAAGGCCGTGTTGCACGACTGTGCGAGTGCCTCGATGAGCGTGACCTGCCCGTCTGGCCCGCACTCCTCCCCGGTCCAGTTGCGCAGCGTGCGCGTAGACAGCGGTAGGTCGTATTCGGCCGGGCCGGGAAGCACTGAATCCGGGGTGAAACGGCCCGACGCCAGCGCGGCAGCGGCGGTGACGAGTTTGAAGGTCGAACCGGGTGGATTCAGCGCCACGATCGGTCGGTTGATGAGCGGTTGGTCGGAATCGTCGAGGAGTTGCTCGTAGTAGTCGCGGATGGCGGCAGGGTCGTGTGAGGACAGGAGATTGGGGTCGAAGGACGGCGCTTGGACCTGGGCCAGGATGCGCCCCGTCGACGGCTCGATCGCAAGGACCGCACCACGTGTGCCACGCAGGCCCTGCCATGCCGCCGCTTGCGCACGTGCATCGATCGTGGTGGTGACCGCTCCCCCGCGTGGTTGACGACCGGCGATGAGCTGCTGGAGGCGGTCGACGAAGAACAGGTCGGAGGAACCGGAGAGCACGTCGTTCTCCGTGCGCTCCAGCCCGGTCGCCCCGTACACGATGGAGTAGAACCCGGTCACCGATGCGTACTGCTCGCCTTCGGGGTATACCCGCAGGTATCGCAGGCTGCCCGACGTCTCCACCGATCGGGCGATCGGATCGGCACCCACCAGGATCGGTCCGCGTTCGCGGCCGTATTCCTCGAGCAGCACCCGCTGATTGTCCGCGCGCGCTCGGTAGTCATCGGCTCGGTACACCTGGATGATCGTGACGTTGACCAACAGTGCGATCAACAGCAGCGCAAGGACGACTGATAGGCGGCGGATAGAGCGAGTCATCGTGCCACCACCTGCGTCGGCAACGCTGAATCAGCGGCGGGGTCCTTGGCCGGGATCCGCGAACGATGGGAGATCACCAGCAGCAGCGCGATGATGATCCAGTTGGCCACCAGCGAAGAACCGCCATAGGACAGGAACGGCGTGGTCAATCCGGTGAGCGGGATCAACCGGGTCACACCACCGACGATCACGAACACCTGGATGGCCAAGGTGATCGACAACCCTGCTGCGAGGAGCTGACCGAAAGGGTCCCGCGCCGCCACCGCGGTGCGCAGGCCGCGCTCCACGAGCACGGCGTAGATCAACAGGATCGCAATCAAGCCTGTCAGGCCGAGTTCCTCACCGAGAGCAGCAACGACGAAGTCGGTGTTGGCGAAGGGCACCAGGCTCGGGTACCCGCCGCCCAGGCCCGTACCCAGCAGCCCTCCGTTGGCGAAGCCATACAGGGACTGCACGATCTGGAATCCTCCGGTGTCGGCGTAGGCGAAGGGATCCAGCCAGACCTGCACGCGCACCCGCACATGGCCGAAGGCGAGGTAGGCGAAGACCGCACCGACCGCGAAGAGCGCACCGGCCAAGACGAACCAGGATCGGCGTTGCGTCGCGATGTAGAGCATCGAGACGAACAGGCCGAAGAACAACAGGGAGGTACCCAGGTCGCGCTCGAAGATGAGCACCGCGAGCGAGACCAACCACGCGACGAGGATGGGGCCTAGATCTCGGGGACGCGGGAATTCGATGCCGAGGAACCGGGTACGCACGAGGGCAAGCGAGTCTCGCGTGACCACGAGGTACCCGGCGAAGAAGATGGTGAGGAGGATCTTGGCGAGTTCAGCCGGCTGGAAGGTCAACCCTCCGACTCGCACCCACAGGGTCGCACCGTTGACGGTCGTACCGATGACGGGAGCAAGGGGGAGAATCAGCAGGACGATGCCGATCAGGCCCGCGGTGTAGGTGTAGCGCTGCAGGATCCGATGATCACGTAGTACCAGGAGAACCAGCACGAACAACGTCACGCCGATCGCGAACCACGTCAATTGGTTGTAGACGTCGGGTGTCGGTGGGTCTGCTCCGACGCGCTCGGCCCGCTGCGCCGCCGCGACGTCGAGGCGATAGATCATCACCAGTCCGAGGATCGTGAGCACAGTGGCGAGCGGAAGCATCAGGGGATCGGCGTAGGGCACGCGCCACCGGACGATGACGTGGGCGAGGAGTGCCAGCACCCCGACGACCGCGCTGGTGATCCACAGTCGCGGGTGGATGCCCTCACCGGTGGCCCAACCGACCTGGACGGTGCCGAGCACGCCGAGCCCCCATGCCATGACGAGCAACAGGAGTTCGAGGTTGCGCCGGGTGGGATGCTTCACGGTGAGATCTCCACCGTCGGACAGCCTGCGGGTGGGCGGGGACGCTGACACTCGGCTGCTCGCTGCGCCATCTCGTCGGCGATACGGCGGGCATCGTCAAGACTGTCGGCGGCGATGCCCCTTTGGATCAACTCGGCATCGAAGACGGGCAACTGCGCAACCTCGGTGGGAGTGGTTTCCTCGGTACGCTGAAGGGAAAGCGCACCCAGACTCCCGGGGACGCCTTGGAAGATCGTCACTCGGCCGTCTTGCGCCCCGACGTACCACTGATTGCTCCACCACACTGCGCCCAGTGCACCGACCGCCCCCGCTATGAGCATCAGCACCACCGCAACTGCGATGACGATGCGCAGCGTGCGCTTGGCGCCGGCGGACATTCCCGAGGATTCCGGGGTGTGATCCACCTCAGCTTCCACCCGGGGAATCTCCGAGGTTGGCGGTCCACTGATCCGCGACGGTGGCTCAGGTCTGTTGGGGTCGGGCTGAGCATCGTCGGGGAAGCGGATCTGCGGTAGTCGCGAGCGCACTCGGGGTTCGCCCGCTGCGCCCACGACGACAGGCTCGGTATCCCTGCTCACTGCCCCCTCTCCGGACAGGACATCGGCGACGACCACCGTGACGTTGTCCGGGGCACCACGGGACAGCGCGAGTTCGACAAGGCCGATCACGGTGCCGGTGGGCTCGCCATCGGAGAGCACCGCGGCGAGCTCCTCATCGCTGACCACACCGGTGAGGCCGTCACTGCACAGCAGGTATCGGTCACCGGGTCGGGCCTCGCGGACGGAGAGATCGGCCTCCACCGGCTGAACTCCGTCGATGGCCCGCATCAGCAGGGAGCGGCGGGGATGGTGCGCTGCCTCATCGGCGCTGATCCGCCCGGCGTCGACCAGCGTCTGCACATAGGTGTGGTCATGGGTGATCTGGACGAGTTCACCCTCACGCAGTAGGTACGCCCGTGAGTCACCGACGTGGACGACAGCGACCCGCTCGCCCTGCCAGAACAGTGCGGTGACGGTGGTACCCATCCCCGCGAGATCAGGATTGTCGTGAACGACTCGACCGATGCTGGCTCCTGCTTCCTCGATCGCGTGCGTGAGGCCCGGCAGCACACCGTCGGAGGTCGGATCAGAGCGTTCGAGCTCAGCCAGGGTCGCGACAGCTGCCGCACTCGCGAGTTCCCCTGCGGCATGACCACCCATGCCGTCTGCGACGACGAGCAGTCGCGGACCGGCGTAGCCGGAGTCCTCGTTGCCGGAACGAACAAGCCCCACATCGGAGCGAGCGGCGTAACGCAAGGACAACGGCATGGCGAGGCCTAGAGATTCAACTGCAGGGTCGTGCGCCCGATGCGTAATGGCGCGCCGGGCGGCAGGGCGGTCGGTGAGGTGATGCGGGTGCGCTCGATCCAGGTGCCGTTGGTCGACCCGAGATCCTCCACGATCCAGGCTCCCTCACTGGGGTAGATACGTGCGTGCCGGCTCGATGCGAAGTCATCGTCGATGACGATGGTGGAATCCGGGGCACGGCCGACGGTGATCTGGCTCGTTCCCAGGGGGATGACCGTGCCCGACAGCGGACCATCGGTGACGAGCAGCGAGGGTCCGACTGTCCGGGGTGCCTTGGCCGGTTTGGGCTGCTTCGCCGCCCGCGGAGCCTTGGTGCGTCGCGCAGGTGCGCTCGTCACAGGACGTGCCTCGCGGGGTTGGGCGAGGTCTCGGCGCAGAATGAGCACGGTCGCGATGACGAAGATCCATAGCCCCGCCAGGAACGACAGGCGCAGGAGTGTCAGACCGAACTCGGTCATCGCTCAGCCACTCCGATAGATCATCGTGGTCTGGCCGAGGGTCACCGTGCTGCCATCGACGATCGCGGCCTGGGTGACCCGGGTGCCATCCACGCTCACCCCGTTCGTGGAGTTCAAGTCCCGCACGATGGTGGGGGAGCCGAGCACCACCTCGCAGTGCAGTCGTGAGACGCCCGGATCGTCGATACGGATATCCGCGTCATGGCCGCGCCCGACCCGGGTGATCGGCCGCACGAGCGCGAAGTGGGCATCCCCGATCGACAGCGTCGGCTGCCCGGGTGAGGGTGGGGGTGCATCGGCTGTGGCCACCGAACGGGAGACCGAATGGATCCGGAAGATCCCGGTCTCGAGGTCATCATCGCAACCGAGGGTCACCTCGACCGGACCGAGCAGGGTGTAGTCCTGCTGGGTGGCGTAGTCGCTGACCAGTCGGGCCAACTCCCCCTCGAGGGCCTCGCGGTGGACACTGAGTCGCTCATCGTCACTCGGGGAGAGTTCTGCAGTGAAGACGTTGGGGACTACCGTGCGTCCCCTGGCCACGATGGCGGCGCGATCGTCCATCTCCTTCTGCAGGGCTGCGGCGATCTCGACCGGCTGCACCTCGGACTTGAAGGCGCGGGCGAAGGCACCGTTGACGAGCCGGTCGAGCCGGTCTTCGAATCGATCGAGCAATCCCACCCGCTGATCGTATGCGCTCGGGTGCGACCGGGGCCGCTGCGACGCAGCCGACCTCTCCTTGATTCATCGATATCCATCGATATAGTTACGCCATGGTCATCCGCCGGCTCGGCGCGGAGTTCCTCGGTACCGCGATGCTCGTCGCCGCTGTCGTGGGCTCGGGGATCATGGGCGCCGCGCTGTCCAGCGACCTCGCGGTGGTCTTGATCCTCAACATGATCTCTACGGTGCTGGCCCTGGGGGTCCTCATCTGGACCCTGGGGTCGATCAGCGGCGCGCACTTCAATCCCGCGGTAACCACGGTGGCTGCGGTCCGGCGCGAGATCGCCCCCGCTGAAGCCGGCGGCTACCTGCTCGTGCAGATCGCGGGTGGTCTGGCGGGGGTGGCCCTGGCCAATGTGATGTTCTCGCTGCCGGCCTGGGAACCGTCGACCAATGAACGTAGCGGCGGGGGCATCTGGCTGGGCGAGATCGTCGCCACCGCGGGGCTGCTGTGGGTGATCGGTGCTCTCACCCGCACCGGACGCGGACACCTCGGCCCGCTGCTGGTACCCGCATGGATCGGGGCGGCCTACTTCTTCACCTCCTCGACCTCCTTCGCCAACCCGGCCGTCACCATCGGTCGCAGTCTCACCGACACGTTCACCGGGATCGCACCGGCCGACGTCCTGCCCTTCATCGGGTTCCAGTTGATCGGCGCAGCCATCGGGGCGCTGCTGACCGAGGCGTTCTTCCCCCGGCGCACTCCTCCCCCGCTCGACCTCCCAGACCCTGTCCACCCTCCCCATCACGAACCTGAAGGAGACCATCGATGAGCGACCGACCCAGCGTGCTGTTCGTCTGTGTGCACAACGCCGGACGGTCCCAGATGGCCGCCGCCTACCTGACCCATCTGGCCGGAGACCGCATCGAGGTGCGCTCGGCAGGCTCTGCGCCTGCGGATTCGGTGAACCCAGCCGTGGTCGAGGCGATGGCCGAGGAGGGCATCGATATTTCCGCGGAAACTCCCAAGGTGCTCACTGTCGAGGCGGTCCAGGATTCCGATGTCGTGATCACCATGGGCTGTGGGGATGCGTGCCCGATCTTCCCAGGCAAGCGTTACGAGGACTGGGTCTTGGAGGATCCGGCTGGCCAGGGCGTCGATGCGGTGCGACCGATCCGCGATGACATCCGCGGGCGCATCGAGGCACTGATCGACGAATTGGTCGACTAACTCCTGCGCCACGGCATGGGGAACAACCCACCGGTGCGATCGGCGTACTCGTACCAGGCCACCCCGTGTACCTCCGATAGCAGGAGGTCTTCCCACATCGACTTACCCACGAAGAAGACGATGAGCAGGACCCACACGAACACCTGCCAGATCGAGCCGACGGCGATGGTGAATCCCAGCCCGGCGAGCAGGATGCCCGAGTAGATGGGATGGCGGACCCACGCATAGATGCCATCGATGCGCAGGGACATCCCACTCATCGGTACCGGCGTCGGGGTGAGTGCCGATCCGAGGCGGAGTACCGCCATCACGCAGATCACAAGTCCGCCGATGATGAAGGCGACACCGATCACGACTGTGGCATCGGGTGGCCATAGTGCACTCAGTGGCCGTCGCCATGGCACGACGAGAAGTGCGATGAGCAGGAGTGCCTGCAGCGACACGAGCATCCAACCGATCGTCGCGACTCGATCGCGCACATCAGCCGGGCGTGCTTCCTGCGGATTCCGCGAACCCTCGTCCTGGATAGACTCGCGGTCGGGCATGGCCCCATCCTGCCCTACCGGGGTCGGGATACCTCATCGAGGATGCTCAGGTCATGCTCGGTCAGTTCCAGCGCGGCACCGTTCATGAGCTCGGGCAACTGATCGACACGAGAGACGCTGGCGATCGGTGCGGCGACCGTGGGTTGGTGATTCAGCCAGGCGATCGCGATCGCAGAAGGTGTGGTTCGGTGTTGTTCCGCCACGGTGTCCATCACCTCCAGAATGCGCAGTCCGCGGTCATCCAGATACGTCAATGCCTTCTCCGCACGATCCCCGGGCACATGAGCGGGGTCGCGGTACTTTCCGGTGAGGAATCCACTCGCGAGGGAGTAGTAGGGCAGGCACGAGATGTCCTGTTCCACGCATAGGGACTGCATCGCCCCCTCGTACTCATCACGCACCATCAGGTTGTAGTGCGGTTGGAGTGCAACGAAACGTGGCCAGCCGTTCGTGTCACTGATCGCGAGTGCTTCAGTGAGGCGCTCGACGGAGTAGTTCGAAGCTGCGATGTAGCGGACCTTGCCGGCCTGCACGAGCTCCGCCATCGCCCCGAGCGTGTCTGCCAGTGGCACCTCGGGATCATCGGCGTGGCAGTAATACAGGTCGATGTGGTCGATGTTCAGCCGGCGCAGCGAGCCATCGCAGGCCTTGCGAATGGTGTCAGGGGCAAGCCCGAGCAGATCGGGCTTCTTTCCAGCCTTGGTGGCGATGACGAGATCATCGCGTCGTCCACGCCGTGAGATCCAGCGGCCCATGATCGTCTCGGACTCTCCCCCGACATGTCCGGGCACCCAGCGGGAGTACCCATCGGCGGTGTCGATGAAGTTCCCGCCGGCCTCGACGAAGGCATCCAGAATGTCGAAGGAGGTGACTTCGTCGGCGGTCCAGCCGAAGACGTTGCCCCCGAGGTTGAGTGGAAAGACGTCGAGGTCGGTAGTTCCGATGCGCGCCATGCGACAACCCTATGGAGCCTGGTCAGTTCACGTGATCTCACGTCGCTGATACACAGGGCACCTTCTGCGCAGACGCCCCTTGAAGGCTCTCGATGAGAAGTCGTAGCGCGGTCGGGTCCGTCAGGACGTCCATGTGCCCTACACCGGGGAGAGACCGCATATCGCACCGCGCATCGAAGGTCCATGCGGCAGGTGCTTCATTCATCCATGAACTATCCCCGCCGTCTCCATCGGCGGTGATGGCTGGCGGATCAGTCTGGTCGAGGAAACCCGCGCATACCGGATCGAGACAATCGCGATCTCGCGGCGCAGAACTCTCGAATCGATACCCCACGGTGGTCGCAATACCGATCCCGTATACGAATCGAGAAGGGACGACCAAGGGCACCCCCTGTTCGCCCTCCCGGAACCAACCCTGATCCGACAACGAGTACGCCTCCGTTGCCCGACCCATCTCGAGCGCACCCGCATCATTGAGCAGGACCCGCGCGTCAACGGCCCGATACTGATTCTCTCCCTGTCGGTAGAGCACAGCGTCCCCGTACACACTCTCCTGCAAGTCCAAGGCCAACTCCCCCGCCCAGGTCGGGTCGACCGGCGATGCTGATGAGTTCGAGGGATCCCAACTCCATCCCTGTTGGAAGGCCCATCGCAGGCAGTCACTGCAGCCGCTGAACTGGCCCGCGAATCCGAAGAGCAGCGCGATATTGTCCTCAACCCACATCGGGTCGATCGTCCGCAGAGCGTGGTACGCCATCAGGCACCCTTGGCTATGGCAGGCCACGGCAACCTTCTGTCCCCCACCGCGTGCCATCACCAGATCCTGCAAATCTCGGGTGAAGTCATTCGCCCCCGGGGGCATTCGATAGTCGTAGGGCAGGCAGAACACACTGTCGTTCGTCACCCACCCGAAGCCGGTCAAGGAATCGACCATGGCTGCGTACCTCGGACATTCGGAGTCGAAGTCCTCCCCCACTGATACGGGAGTGACGGTCACGCCAGGACTGCTGCTGACGCGACCGGATTCATCGACGTCGAGGGCTAGCCACCCGGGTACTTTCTCGGCGTCTTGGACAGCTAAGCCAGATGCCAGGGCGTACTCCAGGGCACTGTCCGTAGGCAGGATGTCGACCGGATTCATCGCAGGAAGGAGGAAGTCGAAGGTCGTGGTCTCACCGTCCCTATCGACTTCCACCTGAAGGGCGCTCATCCCAAGCCCCGGCACCACGATCAGCAGCGTTCGCGCTTGCCCATCATCAGCTAGCGGTACGCATCCAGCCAGGACAAGTGCGATGCCCGCGGCTGCACCGAGCCAACGTCTCATTCCAGCAAGTTATCGGGACTGCCCGGTCCGCCCTCCCCATCCCCGGGAGTGCCCCGTTCGGTTTTCACTCTTCGTGCTCTCCCAGGGGCGGCTTGAGGTCGTTGCTGAGGCTGCCGGTACCCTCGTACCGCCCGGATCACCGGGTCACGCGCGAGTGGCGGAATAGGCAGACGCGCACGGTTCAGGTCCGTGTGCCCGAAAGGGTGTGGGGGTTCAACTCCCCCCTCGCGCACCAATCAGTTTTCACCGCTCTCCCGAATTCTGTGGAACGACATTCAGAGTTCGACCACTCGGCGTGCGTGCCGAGGTGAAGTGACGTCGATCCAATGTCAAGACGCGATCTATGCCCAGTCGATCCGCAAGGACCAGAAGCGATGCGTCGGCAACCCCCAACCGCGCGTCAGCATGCTGGCGGATGATCTGCGCGCACACACGTAAGTCATCCCGGTCCAGATTCGCCGGGGTGTAAGCCGGTGACGCAAGTTCGCTCAGCACAATGAGTTCCGCGTCCTGACCCATGCGCGACGCCACGAGATAGTCCAGTTCCGCGGCCACATACGGCGAGACGATGAGTGGGCCGGGCTCCTGCGCGACGATGTCTCGCACAGCTGCATGTTCAGGCTCGCGCACGTTGTACAGACTCAGCAGTCCCGACGTGTCGGCCAGGATCACAGGTCCTCGCCGAACCCAGCGAGAAACTCATCGGCACGTCCTGCGAACGGCTCGGAGTCGAGGATGCCAGCTGATGGGCGAATCGAGGCGACCCTGGCGGCGATGGCCTCGCGGATGATCTGGGCCTCCGACTGACCCGAAGCGGCGGCCTCGACCTCGAGGGCGGCCTTCAACTCATCGGTGAGATAGACGGTTGTTTTCACAGACATGCCTCACACTGTGCCATACGTCATGCCATACGTCATTCCATGTGGTCTAAGTAATCCGATGGCAGCACGTCCGGCAGCGGCACGGTGACGAGATCTCCGGTGAAAAGGCGAGCCATCACGCCGAGTGGTTCGATCTCGAACACCCTCGTCACCGCTGTGAGTGCCAGGGCCCATCTGCGATCGACGTCGGCTATGGCACGTGTTCCCCTGCGGTGATGAACGATGCCGAGCGATCGCACATCGGATGGGCTGCGCTCGATGGCGGTGTCGAGGAGCACAAGGCAGTCCGCATCCGATGGGTTCGGCGGACCGTCCGGCACGACGATCATCGTGGACTGCCCATCGTCAAATGTCAGCGCCACAGCGACAGATCCCTCCCTCCTGTCACAGATCGAGATGTGATCGGCGATGAACAGCAGCGGTTCAGCCTGGGCGCGCATAGACCTGGCTTGGGGTTGAACTCTCGTCCAGCGACGGTTGAACGCAATGGGGTCATCGAATGGTGTAGTCGTCATGGACGCACCATCGAATACACCCCCTGTGGAGGGCCAGTTGCTTTCCACAGGGTTTATGTGCTGAGACCTCGACCCGCCGCGCTTTGCCGCTTTCCGAGTAGGCCGGATAACGTCCACCGCGGTTCGGTTGTCAACCGAACGCAGGGGCTGAGCCCTCTCACACATCGGGTCGACCCCTCGGGGCGGCCACGGCAAAGGAGCAATCGCAATGAGTCTTGTGCTGATGGAAGGCATGTCGTGGGCGCGGACGTACCGTCGGTGCGTAGCGATCAACCTCGGCGTGTCGGTGACCTCACCTGGGCAATCCACATCCCTCGTCATCGCTGGAGTACGAACGACCATCGATCGTCGTTCAGGTGTAGCAGTCACCGGCACCTCCACTGGTCTCAACGGCGCAGTGGTGACACCCCGCATTCGGGTAAGTGGGCAGGTCGGATATCGCAACGGTTCGGCACGCCGCCTTATCGATGACCAGGGTGAGTTCGCGTGGCAACGTCGTGGTGGGAAGAAGATCTACGTCTATTTCCGTGTGCTCGATAGCTCCGAGCGTTCCAACCGAATCATCATCCCCCGCGGATCAAGGTAGAGCGTTCGATCTGCAGAGTACCTGGGCGCGGAATCTGAGATCAGGAGTTCGGTGGCACATCTGACTAACTACCTCAGTGGCCGATTTTCTTGCGGTAGCGCGTGACCTCCGCGGTGCGGTTGACGCCAATGACTCCGACGAGTTCGTCGTCGCGGCGGTATTCCACGATGCAGTCACCACTCCACTCCCCGTCGACCAACCGAGCTTCACCCAAACCAGGCATGCCATAGGACTGCAGTGAGTAGTCGTACTGGTCGGACCAGAACGATGGCATCGGACGGAACTCGCCATCGGTCTCTTCTCCCCGCAGGATCGCAGCCAACGTCAGTCCGGCGCGTTTGCCGGTTTCGGTCGGCATGTTCCAGTGCTCGACGCGCCTGGGCACATCGTCGAAGAGTGGGTTCGGGAAGCGTGCAATGTCGCCGACGGCGACGACCGGGGCATCAGTTCCCACCGCGCGCAGCAGTTTGTCGGTGAGCACCCCGTCGGACAGATCGAGACTGTTGCCCTCCAGCCACTCGGTGTTCGCCACACTTCCCACCGCCTCCAGAACGACATCGGCAGTCAACCTCATGCCGTCGGCGAGGGTGACACCGTCGTCATGGAACTCCGCGACCCCGACACCGAGGTGGAAGCGCACACCATGCGTCTCATGATGGGCGCGCATCGCTGCCCCGAGCTGTTCGCCCAACGGTCGCACCATGGGTTGGGAGTCGTAGGCCGTCACCGTGACCTCGCATCCCAGACCGCGAGCGGTCGCGGCCACCTCGCACCCGATGAACCCAGCACCCACGATGAGCAATCGTGTGCCCGGAGTCAGTCGATCGCGCAGCCGCTCCGCGTCATCGACGGTGCGCAGCACCTCCGGTTGCGGGCCAGGGACGGGAAGATGGCGCGGGCGGATACCGCTGGCAATGACCAGTCCGTCGAAGGCGTAGGTGTCGCCACCTGCTTCAACCGTGCGATCAGCCAGCGAGCATCCGGTCACTGCGGAGCCCAGGCGCCAATCGATGTCGTCGACTTTACGGCGGAAGTAGAGCCCGTCGAGATCGACACCGCCCTTCAGCGCCTCCTTGGATAACGGTGGGCGGTTGTACGGCAGGTACGCCTCATCACCGATCACCGTGACATCGACATTCTGCCTGCGCAGCGCCTCCGCAGCTCGAAGGCCGCCCAGGCCTGCCCCCACCACCACTACCCGCTGGGCCATGAC
>CBFHQG010000009.1:0-36056 GCA_965657825.1 Actinomycetes bacterium
GCCTTCAATCAGCACGAACCACATGCCGACAGGATCGGGAACCCCGTCGGGACCGATCGTGCACAAAATCACCGTTCGGGCGGTCATGAGGAAATCGGAGATCTCATCCGCATCCATGCTCGTATCAACCCGTGCGCTCACACCCACCATCCTGCCGGTCACCGCAGGGGAACGCACCATGAGCCCCACCGGTGTCCTCCACGGATTTTCCCCCTCACGCACCTAGACTCAGGTCATCATGGGGACGACTCTGCCGCCGCCAGCCGCGACCGACGCTTTCGTCGGCCGTGAGTTCGAGGGTCGCTACCGCATCGATCGCCGCATCGCCCGAGGCGGCATGGCCACGGTGTACCTCGCCGTCGATACCCGCCTTGATCGCCTCGTAGCGATCAAGGTCATGCACCCCTCACTTGCTGAGGATGACGCTTTCGTTCAGCGATTCAAGCGCGAGGCGAAGGCCGCAGCCGCTCTGTCCCATCCGAACGTTGTGGCCGTCCATGACCAGGGCGAGCGCGATGGGTTGCCCTACCTGGTGATGGAGTTCGTCGCCGGTCGCACACTGCGCGATGTCCTCACCGAGCACGGTCGCCTCAGCCCAGCCCAGTCACTGGCGATCCTCGAGCCTGTCTTGGACGCGCTCGCCGCAGCTCATGCTGCCGGTTTCGTCCATCGCGACGTCAAGCCGGAGAATATTCTGATCTCCGATGATGGGCGGGTGAAGGTCACCGACTTCGGTCTGGCTCGAGCCGTCACTGCCGCGACCGCGACACAGGGACTCCTCATCGGCACCGTGGCCTACCTGTCACCTGAGCATGTCGAACAGGGGACCTCCGACGCCCGATCGGACGTCTACGGCGCGGGGATCTGCCTGTTCGAGATGCTCACCGGATCAGTCCCCTTCGCCGGGGATTCCCCCCTGAATGTCGCCTACCAGCACGTCAATGCCGATGTACCCGTGCCCTCCCGCGTCGTTCCCGGGATCGACACCGACGTCGATGATCTCGTCGAGACGGCGACCCGACGTGATCGCAACCTGCGCTACGCCGACTGCGGTGAGTTCGTCGAACGAGTCCGGGCCGTCCGTCGCACGCTGCCCGCACCCGCGCCCCTCGGCGGGTCCTACACCCCACCTGTCGCACCGGAGCCCGGTGCCACTCTCGTCGTCCAGCGTGACTCGATGGGCACGACGGTTGTGACGGACAGATCCGCACCACCACCCGCCGATCGAGGCGCGTCGAACCGACGACGACGTCGGCGCTGGGGCCCGATCATCGCGATTCTCCTGCTCATCGGCGCCGTGTCGGGCGCCGCCTTCGGTGCGTGGTACCTCGCTGCTGGCCCGGGACGCACGGTCACCGTGCCCGGGGTTCTGGGCCTGGACCTGGCCGCTGCCACACAGGTGGCCGCGCAAAACGATCTCACCGTGTCAGTCAGCGGCGAGGAGTACAGCGAGACCGTGGCTGCGGGCCTCATCATCTCCGCCGATCCAGCACCCGGCGCTACAGCGAATCCGGGGACCGACATCGCCGTCGTCGTCTCCCTGGGTCCCGAACGGTTCTCCGTCCCCGCCCTGACCGGACTCACCGAGGCCCAGGCCCGCGATGCGCTGACGACCGCCGGCCTCGCTGTCGGCGACATCTCCTCCTCCTGGGATGACCTGATTCCCGCCGGCGAGATCATCTCCTCCACACCGGCGGCGGGTGAGGCGTTGAAGGCTGATACTCCGGTGTCACTCGTGGTGTCCAAGGGGCCGAAACCGGTCACGCTTCCCGACCTCGCCGGCTCACCGGTTGAGGAAGCCTCCACCTCGTTGACCTCTCAGGGCCTCGAGGTGTCGGTCACCGAGGAGTTCTCGACCGTGTACTCCACCGGACAGGTGATCTCCAGTGCTCCGGCAGCCGGAGAGAAAGTCGACGTCGGCAGCACCGTCACGCTGGTCGTCTCCAAGGGGCCGCCTCCGGTAGAGGTTCCCTATCTGATCGACATGTTCCGCGAGGACGCTGTGGCGCTGATCGAGAACCTCGGGCTCGTGGCCAACGTTCAGGAGGGTCCGTTCACACCACTGAACCGGGTGATCAACCAGGATCCGCGGGCCGGCTCGTTCATCCCGGTCGGCAGCACTGTCACCATCACGATCATCTGAGCCCGCCACGCCGAAATCCGCAACACTCCCCTCGTGGAGAACGTGCCAATAGTTGCGGATTTCAGTTCATCAGCGCTTGAGGAGCATGTCGGCCACGAGGAAGGCCAACTCCAGGGACTGCTCGCGATTCAACCGCGGATCGCAGGCTGTTTCGTAGCGCACCCCGAGGCCATCCTCAGCCACCCCCTCGGTGCCCCCCACACACTCGGTCACATCGTCCCCGGTCAACTCCACGTGGATACCACCGGGAATCGTGCCCAGACTGCGGTGGACATCGAAGAAGCCGGCGACCTCCTCGAGCACATCGTCGAAAGACCGGGTCTTGTGCCCAGACGACGCCTCGAAGGTGTTGCCGTGCATCGGGTCGCAGACCCAGAGCACCGGGTGCCCGCTGGCCTCGATCTTCTGCACGATCGCCGGCAGGGCTTCGCGGACCTTCCCCGCTCCCATCCGGGTGATGAGCGTCAGACGGCCCGGAGTCCGGTGCGGGTCAAGCCGCTCGACGATGTCGAGGATGTCATCGGGTGACGCTGTGGGGCCGACCTTGACTCCCACCGGGTTGCGGATCACCGAGGCGAAGTGCACATGGGCCCCCTCGACTGCCCGGGTGCGCTCCCCGATCCACAGGAAGTGACCGGACACGTCGTAGGGCGCACCGGTGCGCGAATCGATCCGGGTCAACGCCCGCTCATAGGCCAGGCTCAGTGCCTCATGGGCGGCGAAAAAGTCAACCCGGCGGAACTCCTCGGGGTCCGCACCGCACGCCTGCATGAAGTGCAGGGCCCGGTCGATCTCGCCGGCCATGCGCTCATAGCGCTGACCCGCCGGTGACTCACGGACGAAGTCGGTGTTCCAGGCATGCACCTGCCGCAGATCGGCGTATCCACCCTGGGTGAAGGCGCGGATGAGGTTCAACGCCGCACCGGAGGCGTGGTAAGCCTTGAGGAGTCGCTCCGGATCAGGGCGACGGGACTCGGGGGTGAAATCCAACGCGTTGACCGCATCCCCGAGGTAGCTGGGCAACTCGACCCCGGCCCTCACCTCCACCGGGTTGCTGCGCGGCTTGAAGTACTGCCCGGCCACCCGGCCCAGCTTGACCACGGGAAGGGATGCCGCGTACGTCAAGATCACCGACATCTGCAGCACGGTCTTCAATCGAGCCCGGATGGAGTCAGCGGTGTTGGCCGCGAACGTCTCCGCGCAGTCACCCCCGGTGAGCACGAACGCTCGACCCAGCGCTGCCTCACCCAACTGCTCGGTCAGCGTGTCGCACTCCCCGGCGAACACCAGCGGCGGCATCGAACGGAGTTCGGCCAGAACGCGTTCGAGATGCGCGTCATCGGGCCACACCGGCTGGTGGACGGCCGGTAGTTCCGGCCAGGTCAGTTCGGACACGCCGTTAGGGTACCCGTCAGCCGAAGAAGGCACTCGCCTCGGCATAGCGTGACAGTGGCACCGTCTTCAACTCACCCGTGGCATCCGCCAGGGGAACACGCACGATGTCGGTGCCGCGCAGCGCCACCATCACCCCGGATTCACCGTCGTGGATCGTGTCGATGGAGTGGAGGCCGAAACGGGTCGCCAGCACCCTGTCGAAGGCCGTGGGCGAGCCGCCACGCTGGATGTGACCGAGGACTGCAGCCCGCGACTCCTTGCCGGTGCGATCCTCGATCGCCGAGGCGAGCCAATCACCGATCCCCGAGAGTTTCACGTGCCCGAATGCGTCCACACTGGCGTCCTTTGTCATCAGGTCGCCATCCTGAGGGAGTGCACCCTCGGCGACGCAGATGATGGGGGCGTAGGAGGAACGGAAACGACTGTCGACCCAGCCGCACACCTCGTCGAGATCGAAGGGGACCTCCGGGATCAGAATCCCATTGGCCCCTCCGGCCATACCCGAGTGCAGCGCGATCCACCCCGCGTGCCGACCCATCACCTCGATGACCAGGACCCGGTGGTGAGACTCCGCCGTGGTGTGCAGGCGATCGATCGCCTCGGTTGCGATCGTCACCGCTGTGTCGAAGCCGAACGTGTAGTCCGTGGCGTTCAAGTCGTTGTCGATGGTCTTGGGCACCCCGACCACCGGGAGCCCGTGCTCGGCCAGTCTCGTCGCGACACCCAGGGTGTCCTCACCGCCGATCGCCACCAGGGCGTCGATCCCCAGCGAGGAGAAATTCGCCTCGATCCGCTCAACCCCACCCTCGACCTTGAAGGGGTTGGTGCGCGAAGAACCCAGGATCGTCCCCCCACGCGGCAGAATGCCGCGAACGCTGGCGATATCCAAGGGCATGGTCTCCGCCTCGAGCGGACCACGCCACCCATCACGGAAACCGACGAACTCGAATCCATACTGGGTGACCCCCTTGCGGACCACGGCCCGGATCACCGCGTTCAGACCGGGACAGTCACCGCCGCCGGTCAAAACCCCTACGCGCATCGTCGACTCCTCGCTCGAATACCGGTGGTGCGTGCCCACCCTGCATCACGCCTGCCGCGCGCCGGGTGCCTGTACGCGTTTGCAGACCCACCCTATCCCCCGTCATACCGACCGGACATCCCCTCGTGCCCTCCTGATCTTCCCGTGATGGTGTCGCTCCCCGATGGGTCCCCGGGTCGGCGATGACCGCCACCTGCGCCCCCACGCGCACTAGCCTGATCGGCTATGGCCATCCTCGCCCTCGACGCCGGCACGACCGGTGTCACCGCCCTCGTCGTCGGGGACGACGCCCACGTCCTCGCCCGTGGCTACAGCGAGTTCCCCCAGCACTTCCCCGCCGACGGCTGGGTCGAACACGATCTCGGCGAGATCTGGTCGGCCACCCTGGCCGCCACGGGTGCAGCCCTCGCCTCCAGCCCGGAATCCATCACCGCCGTCGGCATCACCAACCAGCGCGAGACGGTGTGCTTCTGGGATCGAGAGACCCTCGGCGCCCCGCGCCGCGCCATCGTGTGGCAGGACCGACGCACAGCCGCGGCCTGCGAGGAACTGCGCGCCGCCGGACACGAAGACCGCATCCGCAGCATCACCGGACTCCGGCTGGATCCGTACTTCAGCGCCACGAAGATCGCCTGGGTCCGACAGCATGATCCCGATACCTGGGCGCACGTGGTGTCTGGACGAGTGGCGATCGGCACCATCGACTCCTACCTCATCGCCCGCATGACCCGCGGACTGCACCATGTCACCGATCCCACGAACGCCTCGCGCACACTGCTCTACGACCTGCACTCGGGGGGCTACAGCGATGAACTAGCCGATCTGTTCGCAATCCCCCTCGATGCCCTCCCCACCATCGTGCCGTCCTACGGCACCGTCGCCACCACCGATCCGGCCACATTCTTGGGCATGCAGGTCCCCATCGCCGGCATCGCCGGTGACCAGCAGGCCGCCCTCGTCGGACAGGCCGGCTTCAGTCGCGGTGACGCCAAATGCACCTACGGCACAGGGTCCTTCCTCCTGGTCAATACCGGGGACCAGATCGTCTCCTCCCCCGGCGGACTGCTCACCACCGTCGCCCTCGGCCACCCGGATGGCACGCGCAGTTTCGCCCTCGAAGGCGCCATCTTCGTCACCGGCTCCGCCGTGCAATGGCTTCGCGATGGACTCGGCATCATCACCACCGCCGCCGATATCGAGCCACTCGCCCGAACAGTCCCCGACAGTGGCGGAGTGGTCTTCGTTCCCGCTCTCACCGGTCTCGGCGCACCAGACTGGGACCCCTACGCCCGCGGACTCATCATCGGAATCAACCGCGGCACCACCGCCGGCCACATCGCCCGCGCCACACTCGACGGCATCGCCTGCGAAGTCCGCGACGTCGTCGATCTCATGGCACACG
This sequence comes from Actinomycetes bacterium, assembly GCA_965657825.1. Lineage (GTDB taxonomy): Bacteria > Actinomycetota > Actinomycetes > S36-B12 > S36-B12 > M55B157. Next base: position 5,983 of record CBFHQG010000009.1, read on the forward strand.
ACGGTCACATCAGCCTGCACGGCCTCAGCGTCGATGGAGGGGCTGCCGCAAACGACCTGCTGTGCCAGATCCAAGCCGACCTGCTCGACATGCCCGTCGACCGCCCCCGCGAACTACAAACCACCGGCGTGGGTGCTGCCTTCCTCGCCGGCCTTGGCACCGGTGTCTGGTCGACTCCCGACGAGATCGCCGCAACCCGGTCCCGGGATCGCACGTTCACCCCCGACTCCACCCACGACATGGGCGAATCGCACCGTCGCTGGCGCGACGCCGTCAGCCGCGCCCGAAACTGGGCTGAATCCTAAGAACCCGCCGCCTTCGTCGCGGCATCCTCATCGCGACTCGCCTTCGCCTTCGTCGCGGCATCCTCATCGCGACTCGCCTTCGCCTTCGTCGCGTAGATATCCACGTACTCCTGACCCGACAACCGCATCAACGCGTACATGATCTCGTCGGTCACCGACCGCAGGACGAACCGATCTCCCTCCAACCCCTCGTACCGGGAGAAGTCCAGCGGTTGGCCGAAACGCATCCCCACACGCAGCAACCGCGGCCTGATCCGCCCCGGAGGCTGCGTCTCATAGGTCGCCATCATCGCCACCGGGATCACCTGCGCCCCCGATTCCAACGCCATCCGCGCCACCCCGACGCGCCCCCGGTACAACCGGCCATCCGCTGTCCGCGTTCCCTCGGGGTAGATGCCGAGCAGATGACCCTCTCGCAGCACGCGCACCCCGGTACGAATCGCCGCCTCCGACGCGCGACCGCTCGACCTGTCGATCGGCACCTGACCCACTCCGGTGAAGAAGGCCTTACTGATCAGCCCCTTGATGCCGGTCCCGGTGAAGTACTCCGCCTTGGCCAGGAACGTGATGTGCCGGGGGGCGAGGAGCGGCAGGAAGAACGAGTCCGAGAACGACAGGTGATTGCTGGCCAGGATCGCCGGGCCATTCTCTGGCAGCACCTCCATGCCCTCAGCCCACGGCCGGAACAAGACCCGCAACCACGGCCCGATCAGCACGTGCTTGAAGAAGGCGTACCACACGCCTCACACCCTAGCCCTCGGTTGCTGCCATCATGGGTCCTGCACGTCCGAGATCCGCCGCGAAGGAGGCCGAAGACCATGCCGTTGATGCCCGGAGCTGAGCCCTATTCACACGACGCCGGTGATGTCGGTGTCCTGCTGCTGCACGGTTTCACCGGCTCTCCGAAGTCCATGCGACCGTGGGGCGAATTCCTCGCCTCCCACGACATCACCGTTCGGGTCCCCCGGTTACCCGGCCATGGCACCCGCTGGCAGGACATGAACATCACCACCTGGCAGGACTGGTATGCCGAGGTCGACCGGTCATTCCGCGAGGTATCCGCACGGTGTTCCCAGGTGTTCGTGATGGGTCTGTCGATGGGCGGCTCGCTCACGCTGCGCCTCGCTGAGTTGAAAGGCGATGCGATTCGCGGGATCGTCCTGGTCAACCCCGCAGTGCACTCCGAACGCCCCGACCGATTCGCGCTGCCCGTCATCAAGCACTTCATCGGATCATTCCCCGGCATCAGCAACGACATCAACAAACCCGGCCAGGATGAAGGCGCCTACGATCGGATCCCCCTCAAGGCCGCACACAGCCTGACTCACCTGTGGTCGGCGGTGAAGTCCGACATCGCAGCGGTCGACCAACCCCTCCTGCTGTTCCGCAGCAAGGTCGATCACGTCGTCGAGGCATCCAACGCCGCATGGATCCTCTCCCACGTGTCGTCGACCGACGTTCGCGAGGTCGTGCTGATGGACTCCTTCCACGTCGCCACCGTGGACTACGATGCCGAGTTGATCTTCGAGCAGAGCCTGCAGTTCGTTCGCGAGAGGTCCACCTCCCCGTGAGCGACGATCTCCCCGGTACGGATCGACCCGGTGCGGATCGACCCGGTGCGGATCGACCCGGTGCGTCGTACATCGCGATCATCGACGTCCCCACCGAGGTCGCCGATGCGGTACTCGCAGAGTTAGCCCGGGAGGGCATCTCCGCCTTTGCCGAGCCGCTTGGCCCACCCGACGCGAACCAGGATGACCCCGCACTCCCCGAGGACCGGTCCCCTGCCCCTGCACAGCGCATTCACGTCGACCGAGCACGGATTCCGACCGCCCGCGCGGTCATCGCTTCGCGCCTGCCGGAGGTGGGCACCGGATTCCTGGCTCCACACTCCTCCCGTGATCGTGACCTGACCACCGAGCAGGTCGATAAGGCATGGGCGCAACTGGTCTCGGAGTGGGAGGACACCCAGGCCGGAGCAACCGGTGGTTCCGGTCTATCCGCGCGACTGATCCGCCGACACGACCCCACCCCCGAGACGTCGCACTCTGGTGAGGGGGGCCACGGTGAGGGCGACGAGCCAAGACCCACCCCCGCCGGCGTCGGACCCCGTGACTACTCCGTGGGTGACCTCGACTCCCTGGACCCCCTCGAGGACGGCTTCGTCCCCCCGGACCCGCCACCGCTCCCCCGACCTCGACACACCCTGGACACGATCGGCTGGTCGGGTGCGATCGGTGGACCGGTGCTCCTCGTCGCCAATCAGGTGCTCGGCTGGGGCACCTGGGTCAGTGGGCTCGGGGTCGCCGGATTCATGGCGGGGTTCGTCATCCTGGTCTCACGCATGCGCAATGAGAGGGATCACGATGATCCGGGTGCGGTGGTCTAACGCGCAAGGTCGGCGGCGCCGACGACACCGGCATCGTTACCCAGGCTCGCGATGACGACGGAGGGGACCGGACGTCCCCCATAGGCGGAGACCAACTCCTCGTGGCGGGCCCGCGCGGCTCCGACGAGCAGTTCCCCCGCGTCACTGACGCCGCCTCCGATGATGTACCCCTCGGGATCGAGGGCCGCGGTCAGATCCGCCATGCCGTGGCCCAGCCATGAGCCCACCTCAGCGAACGCCGACAGGGCCACAGGGTCGCCCCGCCGAGCCGCTTCGGTGACATGACGTCCCCTGATGCCCTCGGGGGTTCCGTCGCCGAGACTCAACAGCAGGTGCGCATCACCCCGTCGATCCGCGGCATACTCACGAGCAATGCGCACCAGCGCCGAGCCGCTCGCGTACTGCTCCCAGCAGCCACGCCGCCCGCACCCGCACACTCGCCCCTCTGGCACGACCGTCATGTGTCCGATCTCCGCCGCCATTCCGTGGGCGCCTCGACGCAATCTGCCACCGAGGATCAATCCCCCACCGATACCCGTGCCCACCGTGATCACCACGGCGTCGTCGAGTTCGCGACCGGCACCATGTCGAAACTCCCCCCAGGCTGCGGCATTCGCATCGTTCTCCACGACGACGGGCAGATCGACCCTCGCGGAGACATCGGCACCGAGGCGGACCATCTCCCAACCCAGATTGGGGGCGAACACCACCGTCGATCGGTCTGCATCAACCAGGGCGGCGACCCCGATCCCGACCGAACCGATGATCTGGCCTGGCGCAGCAGAGCCGAGGAGTTCCTGCACGGCACGCACGATGGCATCGACGGTCGCGGCAGAGTCCCGGGCGGGGGTGTCGATACGCACCAGGTTCGAGATCGCCCCGACTTCATCGACGATCCCGGCCAGGATCTTCGTCCCCCCGACATCGACTCCGATCGCGTACGACATGCCCACGCCAGCAATCACTCCTCGAGCGATTCCACTCGTGACTTCAACCCCCGCAGGGCAGTGTCGACGATCACCTTCTCAGCCTTGCGCTTGATCATGCCGATCATCGGCACCTTCACATCGACGGCCAGTCGGTATCGCACCTCGGTGACCCCGGGTGCGGATTCGGTGAGGACATAGGAGCCGTTCATGGCACGGAGCATGTCTCCGCGCACCAGGTGCCAGGAGACCTGCGACTCCCCCTGCCATTCGTAGGCCAACTCGTAGGTGTCCTTGATCGGGCCGGAGGACAGGTCGAAGCGCGCCGTACTCGGGCGGCCATCGGACTGGCTGAGAACTGTCACGTTGGTGATCCCGTCGCTCCACTGCGGATAATCCGGCAGATCGGCGATCACCTGCATGACCCGGGCGGGGGACGCTGCGATCTGGATACGTGATTCGGTCTGATCGGCCATGATGCGCTCCCGCTAGTCCCTGACCTCGAGGTAACCCACCACGACTCCGGCCGGGCGATCCCCTTCGAGTTCGTCCTTCAATGCCCACACCGTGCGCTTCCAGGACAGGGCGTGACGCCGGCGGAGTCGATCGATCTCACGGCGGCCCCGCGTGGACTCGGGGATGCTCCTGGCCCGGGTGGTCGATCCCGGCTCGGTCGGTTCGGCTCGTAGATAGTGGTGGACGATCACTCCGGCGCCGCGGGACTCCAGCCAGATCTCCGCCGAACCCACCAATTCACCGGTCACCGACCAGCGGATACCTTCTGTGCCCCGGTCCATGAAGACCGTCAGGGTCAGCCCCGGCCACCAGACCCCCCAGCGGACCGGATCGGCCACGACGCGAGCGATACGCTCGGGTGTGACGATGATGAACGTCTCATCGACGAGGTCGACCGTGGCCATGGGGCCCAAGGCTACGCTGCCGTGCGGTGCGCCCCTTGCCTGCCTCCTGACCCGATTGACATGCCAAGGGCGCCTCGATCGCGTACCGTCCAGGGAGGTCCCGGCGGTCGTCGACCGTCGGGTCGGGAGACCAACCGGGCCTCGATCGGCCCGGATCCATGCGAAGGAGACCTACCGCCATGAAGACCGAATTCGCCGTGCCTGCCATCGTGGCCCCGCCCTCGAGCGGAAGCCTCGCCGACCACATCGTGGAGAACGCCCAGCAGGCTCCCGACCGGATCGTGGTGTCCCGTCACGAGGGTGGCACCTGGATCGGGGTGACCGCGCGGGAGTTCCTCGACCAGGTCAAGGCCGTGGCGAAGGGCCTGATCGCATCGGGAATCGAGCCCGGCCAGCGTGTGGCGATCATGTCTCGTACGCGCTACGACTGGACGGTCGCGGATTACTCGGTCTGGTACGCCGGTGGCATCCCGGTGCCGATCTATGAGACCTCATCACCCGAACAGGTCGAATGGATCCTCAGCGACTCCGACGCGGTGGGCGTGTTCTTGGAGAGCGCGAAGAACAAGGCGGTCTTCGACGAGGTCGCCGATCGAGTCCCGGACTGCACCCGCACATGGACCTTCGACGATGGCGCCCTCGACGCCCTCGCCGCCGCTGGAGCAGGCGTATCCGACGAGGCGCTCGAAGCCGCGCGCACCAGCGTGACACCCGACACTCTCGCCACGATCATCTACACCTCCGGGACTACAGGGCGTCCCAAGGGGTGCATGCTGACCCACAAGAGCTTCATGTTCGAAGTGGACAACGTCGTCCAGGGCATGCCAGAGGTGTTCTTGCGCCCGGGGGCCTCGACCCTTCTGTTCCTCCCCCTCGCACACGTCTTCGGGCGCATCATCCAGCTCGGCGCGATCCGGGCGCGTGTCCGCCTCGGCCACGCGCCCGACGTGAAGAATCTCCTTCCCGATCTGCAGTCCTTCCAACCCACCTTCCTCCTCGCTGTCCCTCGCGTGTTCGAGAAGGTCTTCAACTCCGCTCAGCAGAAGGCCACCGCGGAGGGCAAGGGCAACATCTTCAACACCGCGGCACAGGTTGCCATCGACTACAGCCGATCGCTGGATCGTGGCGGTCCGGGGCTGGGCCTGAAACTCAAGCATGCCGTGTTCAACAAGCTCGTCTACTCCAAACTGCGCGCGGCCATGGGCGGTCAGGTTGCCTGGGCTGTCTCCGGTGGAGCGCCTCTCGGAGAACGTCTCGGGCATTTCTTCCGCGGAATCGGTGTGACGATCCTCGAGGGTTACGGGCTCACCGAGACCAGCGCCGCCACCACCGTCAATCGGCCCACGGCATTGAAGATCGGCACTGTCGGTCAGCCGTTCCCCGGCGCTTCGGTCAAGGTCGCTTCCGACGGCGAACTCCTCCTCGCAGGGGCGCAGATCTTCGACGGCTACTGGAAGAACCCGACCGCGACCGCCGAGGCGATCGAACCCGACGGGTGGTTCCACTCGGGCGATATCGGGGAGATCGACGACGAGGGCTTCGTGAAGATCACCGGCCGCAAGAAGGAGCTGCTCGTCACGGCGGGCGGCAAGAATGTGGCACCGGCGGTGCTCGAGGATCGACTGCGCGCCAACTATCTCGTCAGCCAGTGCATGGTCGTGGGTGACGGCCAGCCGTTCATCGCCGCCCTGGTGACCATCGATCCTGAATCGTTCCCGGCCTGGTTGAAGTCCTCGGGCAAGCCGGAGTCGATGACCATCGCGGAGGCCGCGAAGGATCCGGACATGATCGCCACGATCCAAGGCGCAGTCGACGAGGCGAACAAGGCGGTGTCCAAGGCCGAGTCGATCCGCAAGTTCACCATCCTCGATGTCGACTGGACGGAGGAGGGCGGTCAACTCACCCCGTCCATGAAGCTCAAGCGCAACGTGGTGATGAAGGAATTCGCCGCCGACGTCGACGCCCTGTACGCCTGATTCCATGCCCCATCTCCCTCGCCGCGCGTGGGAGTGGGTGATCCGTGGTGCAGGTGTCTTCGCGACATTCCTGATCGCACTGGGGACCGGATCCCTGGCCGAGACCTGGCAGCAGGTCGTCATCGTGGCCATCGTGGCAGTGACGGCCAGCGTGCCCCAACGCCCACCGTGGCTGAGGTACGGCGTCGTGCTCGCCGAAGCGGCGGTGGTGTCCATCGTGGTGGTCACGGCTGCCGCGGACGCTCGCCCCGCTGCGGCCTACCTCCTCGCACCCCCCATCGTGGCGGCGCTGATGGCCGGAGCACTCGGTGCCATCACGACCGGTCTCGTCATCGCCCTCGTGCTGATCATCGGGACCGTCGTGACTCAGGGGTCCCAGGTACCCGAACCCATCGCCGACGTCGTCATCTGGTTGGCCCTCGCCGTCGCGCTCGGGCTGGGCACCGCGCTCGCTCGCCACCTGCGAGAACGCATCGCACCTACGCAGGATTCATACGCTGCTGCCCGCACACTGCTCACCGCTTTGCGTGATGTGGCACGCAGGCTTCCCGAAGGATTGGAAGAGCCGGTACTCGCACGCACCACCATCGAGACCGTGGCCACGATCCTGCCCCACGACCAGGCCGTGGTCTATCTGCGCACCTCCTCGGGAGCCGTCGTCGAGGCGGCCCGCACCGATACTGCGATCCCCTGGACCCCACGGTGGGACCGTGGCCTGTGGGCGCAGGTGGCTGAGGCCGGGACCGCGATGCAGCGAACCGGAACTCTCGAGGCTTCGGAGTGGAGCACTGACTGGTCGGGATCGATGGCGTGCGCCGTCATCCCACTGCGGCTTCAAGGCAAGCCCATCGGTGTCATCGCCCTACAGCGCAGCGGCCCGCTGTGGAACGTCGATGATCTTGCGCGAGCGCAGCAGGAGGTGGATGCGGCCGCACTTCGGCTCGATGCGGCCCGCCTGTTCGACGAGATCGCCGAGATCGCTACGACCGCGGAGCGCCGTCGAATGTCACGGGAGATCCACGATGGGATCGCTCAGGAACTCGCCGGGGTCGGCCTGCTCCTCGACGATCTAGGTCGAGCTGATCTCGACGCGGACACCCGCTCCTACCTGATGCGCATCCGAGATGAACTCACCCGCATCATCATCGAATTGCGACTGTCGATCTTCGATCTGCGGACTGACTCAGGTGCCGGGATCGCCGATGCCCTCGCGTCCTACGTCAACACGGTCGGGACGGAGGAGGGCATCACCGTCCACACGACCCTGGATGAGGACGGAACTCGGCTGCCACCCGGGGCCGGTCCGCAGTTGCTCCGCATCGCCCAGGAGGCGATCGCCAATGCCCGCCGGCACTCCCGAGCGCGCACTTTGTGGGTCACCTACCGAGTCGATGAGGACGGGATCGTGCTGCGCATCGTCGACGATGGACGTGGCATCGACGACCAGGCGGTACGCGAGGATAGTTTCGGCATGGCGATCATGCGCGAACGCGCGGAGGCGATCGGCGGCGATCTGACCGTCCGTCGACGTGACGGTGGCGGCACCGTTGTGGAACTTGCGGTTTCCGCCCCCGTCGATCCCACGATCGCGGCGGGTAGGGGGTAGACGGCGTGACACAGGGACAGGATGCAGACGTCCGAGGTGATGCGACGGGTCCTGCACGCCCGCTCTCGGTGGTCCTCATCGATGATCACGAACTCATCCGCGAGGGATTGCGACGCGCATTCGAACGCGAGGCCGATATCAGCGTCATCGGCGAGGCCGCAGATGCCCCATCGGGAATCGCACTGATCGACGCACAGCGGCCAGACGTCGCGATCGTCGACCTTCGCCTACCCGACGGCGATGGCCTCAGCATCGTCCGCCAGGCTCGATCCCGACATGCCTCGATGGGGATCGTCGTGCTCACGATGTATGCCGGCGACCAGCATCTGTTCGATGCCCTCGATGCTGGGGCCAGCGCATTCGTGCCCAAGAGTTCACCGGCCGATGAGATCATCGCCGCAGCACGCCATGCCGCTTCGAGCCCTCGATCCTTCAGCGCACCCGATCTTGCGGAGGCCATGCAGCGCAGGATGAATCACGACGGCCCCCACCTGTCCCCTCGGGAACGGGAGGTCCTCGCCCTGCTCGCCGACGGGCTGGGAGTCTCGGCGATCTCCCGAGCCCTGTTCATCTCCGAATCCACCACCAAAACCCATATCTCCCGCCTGTACGACAAGCTCGGCGCCGCTAATCGAGCCCAAGCCCTGATGGCTGCGCTCCGAGCCGGACTGCTCTCCGCCCCCGAAGAACGCGACTGACCATCACCGGTCATCGCGCGGGTGATCGCGACGGTGACCTGCGGTCCGGCTTGCGGTTACCCTGCGTGAGTGAGACTCCGCACAAATCGCGCCAGCATCGCGTGGCTCATTCTCGCGTGGATCGCGACCCGGGCACTGCTGCTGGCGATGATCCTCGGAGTCGTGCCCTATCCCGACGGCCCCCTCGTCATCAACGACGTCCTGCTCTACTCCGAGTGGTCCGAGCTCCTCGTTACCGGTCGGTTCCCGATCGGTGACGATATGTGGCAGTACCCCCCGGGTGCCGGCGCGGTGTTCGCCGCCGCCGCTCTGATCGGCACATCTGCAGTCGTGGGGTTCTTCGTGCTGGCTTTCGTCGCCGACGCGGGGATCCTCGCGATGCTCATCATGGCCGGCTCGCGCGGTCGGTCGATGACACCGGGTGCCCGTGACGATCAGGCCACATCGGCAGGTCGAGATCTTCAACCGGCCTGGGCCTGGGTCATCGCTGCGATTCTCATCGGGCCGGTCTTCCTCGCCCGCTTCGATCTGCTCCCCACTGCCGCCGCCGTCGCCGCTCTCATCCTCATCAGCCGTCCCCGACTATCCGGCGCGGCTGCTGCCGTGGGCACTTTGTTGAAAGTCTGGCCGGGACTCACCCTGCTCGCCCTGCCCCGTCGCTCCCTGGTCTGCGGGGCGACCGGTTTCGTGGTGACCGCGATCGGCATCCTCATCGCCGTATCCCTCTGGGCCACAGGAGGTGTGTCCTTCCTGGGAGAGCAGCAATCCCGAGGCCTGCAGGTGGAATCCACTGCCGCGTGGCCGTTCCTGGTCGCCCTCGGAGTCGGAGCCGACATCCCCCTGGAGTTCCGATTCGGTGCCATGGAGATCGATCTGCCCGTCACCATCACCATCGGGTCGCTGGTGACCGCTGCAGGGCTCGTGGCGATTGCCGCGATCGCCGTCGCACGACTGCTCGGGATGCTCGAGGACATCCCGGGTGCCGATGTCGTCCTCGTCGCCCTGCTGATCTCGATGATCACCTCCCGGGTGCTCTCCCCCCAGTACGGGGTCTGGGTCGCCGGAGTGGCCGCCGTGGTCCTGGTGGATCGACGCACCCGGCTGAAACCGGTGATCGGCCTACTCGCGGTGTCCTTACTCGCCACGCAGGTGATCTACCCGTATGGCTACGGTTCCCTGCTCACCGGTCAGTGGTGGGCACTCGGCGTGCACACCGTGCGCATCCTCGCGCTGCTGGCCGCCACCGTGTGGGCGGTCGTGGTGATCCTGCGCCAACTGCGTCGACCCAGCCTCCGATCGGTTGTGGAACGCACAGACTCCGATGCGCAGGCGTCGCCTCAGGCAGCACCCTCCTGACCGGTCAGGAGTCGCAACGGTGGGACGAGGCCGCTGCCAGCGAGGACGGCGAGCGCAGTGCGTTCGACACCACCCAGGGTGTCGGGAATCCCCAGCAGCACACTCACCACGCAGTCGCCGCAGGCATCACCCCGGACGAGGCAGGAATCGCAGTCGATGATCAGTTCGTCGCTCATACCACCATGGTGCTCACGGGGTCTGACATCACGGGGTCTGACATCACGGGGTCAGACATCCAACCCGCGTCCGATCGGCCGGGTGATCTACGGCTGACCGCCGGGGCGCTCTTCGGGAAGCGGGTCGCCTGGGCCCGGGCGGGCGATGATCTCGATCGCGTCATGCTTGCCGCACCACCGGCAGGAGACCTCCTCGACGACGTCCTCGGTCGCCTCTGCCTCCTCCACGACCGGCTCCCCCGAGAGGTCGAGGTGCCAGAACTCGCGGGTCCGGGATCGACGCACGACGTCGAAGCGGGTCAGGTTGCCGCAGTGGGCGCACCGCCAGCGGTGGCTGTCATCAGGGATGGACACGGGTGAGGAGATCGACACGCCGGCGAACCTACCGGATGCATCGCTCACCGGCAGTGTCGGAGGGCGCGCCTAGGGTCTGAACATGAGCATCGCCCAGCAGATGTCCCCCGGGCAGATGTCCCCCGGGCAGATATCCCCCGGGCAGATGTCGATCGACGATCTGGGTACCGCTCTGGCGGAGGTCACCTTCGTGGTTCTCGACCTCGAGACGACCGGTGGCGCACCGGTCGAAGCCGGGATCACCGAAATCGGGGCAGTGAAGGTGCGTGGTGGTGTTGTGCTCGGGGAGTTCGCCACGCTCGTCGATCCGGGAACCCCGGTGCCCGCCTTCATCGCGTCCCTCACCGGGATCACCTCCGCGATGCTGGCCGGTGCGCCCTCGGTTCCGACTGCGAGCCTGTCCCTGTTCGAGTTCATCGGCGACGCCGTGATCGTGGCCCACAATGCGCCCTACGACCTAGGCTTCCTGCGCGGCGCCTCGGCACGATTCGATCTGGGGTGGCGAGCACCACGGGTGGTGGACACCGCGCGGTTGGCTCGTCGCCTTCTCGGCCGCGATGAGGTCCGCAACGTCAAACTGGGCACACTCGCGTCGTTCTTCGGCTCGCCGACCACGCCGATCCATCGCGCTCTCGATGATGCGAGAGCGACAGTCGCCGTGCTCCACGGACTCCTCGAACGTGCTGGAGCCCACGGAGTTTCCACACTCGAGGACCTCCTCGCCTTCACCGGGCGGACCCACGAGGTGCAACGACGCAAACGCAGCCTGGCCGATGATCTCCCTCGGTCACCGGGGGTGTACGTCTTCCGCGATGCCCAGGGGGCACCCCTGTACATCGGCACCTCCCGCTGCATCCGCGATCGGGTCCGGTCCTACTTCACGGCATCCGAGCCACGGGCGCGGATGCGCGAAATGCTGCACCTCGCCGCCGAGGTCACTCCGATTACCTGCGCGAGCGCGCTGGAGGCTTCCGTTCGCGAGATACGTCTCATCGACGAGCACCGCCCGCCCTATAACCGTCGATCCCGCAGCCCCGAGCGCCAGCAGTGGCTGGCCTTGTCGACCGGACCCCATCCTCGGTTGACCATCACCGGTCGGCTCTCCCCCCGCCACCGGATCGCCGTCGGTCCGTATCCCTCCCGGGCTGCAGCCTTGAGCGCAGCCGAGGCCCTCCAGGCCCTGCGCACCGACCACGGACGCCTCGGCGGTAGTCCGCTCGATCCGCTGGAGCCGAGCGATGGCGATCGGCTCGCGGTCGCCATGGGCGGTGATGCCCGCCTGCTCATCGAGTCCGTGCAGGCCCGCATCCAGCCGCACCTGGAATCCGCCCGCTTCGAGCGGGCGCATCTGTGGCGAGACCGGCTCGAGGCCGCCCTGCTCGGCCTGGAGCGCAGCGCCATCCTGACCAGCCTGGTCCAGGCCGGTCGGATCAGCGCTGCCCGGCTCGAGGGGCGCAGGTGGACCCTGCACGTCATCTGTGAAGGCCGACTGGCAGCTGCCGGTGTCGCCGAGCCCGGGCGCGATCCGCGCGAGGTGCTGGCCGGCCTGCACGCGGTGGCCGAGGACGTGCCCCCCGCAGACCGCACAGTCGTCCCTCGCCCCCAGGGCCTGCTGGAAGAAAGCCGACTGCTGTGGACCTGGCTGACCGACCCCGCCACTCGCCTGGTCGATGTGGATCAACCGCTGACCCTTCCTGCGCACCTCGGCGGGCAGTTGCTGTCCGCGGTCCGGTCGATCCGGGCTGAGGAGCGATCAGGCGTCGCGCTTTCAGGATCACCCGCGCTTTCAGGATCACCCGGGCTATCGGGATCCCCCGGCCGTCGGGGGCGCAGGCCGTGAGGACACCCGCTGGTGCAGCCGGGCGATCCACCCACTGAGCAGCCTGCCTGCCGCTCCGGACTCCACGGCGGCGCGGGCCCGCGGGATCTCGGCTGCGATGAGCCCCGCCCAGTCGGCCACCGACTCACGTGCGGGACCCGCCCCTCCTGCATCTGAGCCCCGTACATCTGAGCCCCGTACATCTGAGCCCCGTCCATCTGAGCCCGGGTCACCCCCCAACCCTGCGCGACGGGCGATGGCGAGTGCCGCAGCCGCGTTGGCCACCGCTACGGCCGACACCGCAGCCGGATCGGCCCTGATCGTGATCTGCGGGTCGGCCCGGGGCAGGCCGAAGATGATCCGTGCCACCTCCGCGTTGTGCGCGGCATCACCTCCGGCCAGAGCGGCCCCCGCGATCCCCGCGATCCCCACCTGATCAGGTTCCAGGGTGTGCACGGTGACCGACCCGGATTCGGCCACCCACATCCGGGTCGTCGCCTGGGGTGAGATCTCATCCCATCCGTCGTCACCACGAACCACGAGCATCGACTCACCCCGATCAGCGAACACCTGCGCCATGATCGGCGCCAGCCGCGCATCGGCACACCCGATGAGTCCGGCCCGTGGAGCGGCAGGGTTGGTCAACGGTCCGAGGATGTTGAACACGGTGGGCACACCTAGTTCGCGTCGGACCGGCGCGGCATGGCGCATCGCAGGATGGAAGACCGGCGCGAAGGCGAAACCGAGACCGATGTCCGCGGCTACAGCGGCCACATCGTCGGGCTCAGCCTGCAGCGCAAGCCCCAGAGCCTCCAGCACATCGGCGGCGCCGCTCGCCGAGGTGGCTGCCCGGTTGCCGTGCTTGACCACCTGAACCCCGCAGGCCGCCACGATCACCGCTGCCAGAGTGGAGATGTTCACCGTCCCGGAGTTGTCCCCTCCGGTTCCCACGATGTCGATGCAGGGCTCGGTGAGCGGCCACGGTCGTGCGGCGCCCCGCATCGCCTGCGCTGCCGCGGCGACCTCGTCAGGTGTTTCGCCCTTGACGCGTAGTCCCATCAGGAAGGCTGCCATGCGAACCTGCCCGACTCGCCCGGCCATGATGTCGTCCATCGCCGCCACGGCCTCGGATCGATCCAGATCCTGCCCACGCTGGAGTCGAGTCAGGATGCTCGACCAGTCGGCATGAGGCTCGTGATCGGTCCGGTCCGGATCGTGACTGGTCACCGATTACACCTTCTTCCACCCTATTTATGGCGCTGCTATGTGGCGCTGCGGCATCCGGCGCTCAGACGGTGTCGATGCCGGCCAGTCGCCGGCGCAGCAACCCGGCCGCCTGCTCGGCCAGGACGCGAGGATCCAGCGGCTGGGGCACGACCGCGTCAGCCCGAGACCAGGTGGCCAGCCACGCGTCGGCGGGACGGCCCACCACCACAAGAACCGGTGGGGCATGGAAGATCTCGTCCTTGATGGCCCGGCAGATCCCCATCCCTCCCACGGGCACCGCCTCCCCGTCCAAGATCGCGAGGTCCACGCCTCCGGCATCGAGGGTGCGCATCACGAAGGGCTCGGTCGCTACCTCGGTGATGGTGATGGCGGGGAGCTCCGGGGCGGGGCGACGGCCGAGCGCCATCACGATGCTGCGACGGGTGTTGCGGTCATCGCTGTAGACCAGGACATTCAGCGCTGCACGGGCGGATTCGAGGCCGTCGGACGGGGTCACAGCCCCCATCGTAACGACCGTGCGACATGGGGGGGTCTTGCGCACACCCACGAGGGGAATCTGACAGGATGCACGTGTGGCTGCTGCGACTCCGACCGTGGGTGAGGCCTTCGTTCACGCCCCCGCCAACCGCCCGAATCTGACCGCCGTCGGCACCATCGTGTGGCTGTCCAGCGAGTTGATGTTCTTCGCCGGGCTGTTCGCGATGTACTTCACCCTCCGGGCCGTCAATCCCGACCTGTGGGCCCAGGAAACCGAGTTGCTGAACGTTCCCTTCGCAAGTGTCAACACCACGATCCTGGTGCTGTCCAGCGTGACGTGTCAGTTGGGTGTCTTCGCCGCCGAGCGCGGTGACGTGAAGGGCCTTCGGCGCTGGTTCGTCATCACCTTCATCATGGGGTCGATCTTCATCGGCGGACAGATCACCGAGTACGCCGAACTCGTCCATGAAGGCCTCACACTGTCGTCCAACGCCTACGGTTCGGCGTTCTACCTCACGACCGGGTTCCACGGTCTGCACGTCACCGGCGGTCTCATCGCCTTCCTGCTCGTGCTCGCCACCACGTTCATCGCTAAGCGGTTCACCCACCAGCAGGCCACACGCGCCATCGTGACCTCGTACTACTGGCACTTCGTCGACGTGGTGTGGATCGCCCTGTTCTTCATGATCTACATCTTGAAATAGTCTGCACCGCAACAACTCCCGACCGAATCGACGATCGACGGAAGGAAGGTAGGCCGGACCTCATGAAGGCCCTCGCAGCCCATCGGCGCCACCCACTGGTCGCACTGGCCCTGTTGCTGATCGCCCTCGGGGTCGTCGGTGGCGCCTACGGCGTCGTCACCACACAGCCCACCTCCGCCGACACGGTGATGGTCGGCGACCAGACCCAGATCGAGGAAGGTCGTCGCCTCTACCTCGAGGGGTGCTCGTCCTGCCACGGCCTGAACTCCGAGGGCACCAGCGCCGGCCCCACCCTCCTCGGGGTGGGTGCGGCGGCCGTGCACTTCCAGGTCGCTACCGGGCGCATGCCCCTCGCCGCCCCCGGTGCCCAGGCTCCGGTGAAGAAGCCGGACTACACCGCGGAGGAGACCATGGCGATGGCGGCCTACATCGCCTCCCTCGCTCCCGGACCAGCGATCCCGACCGCCGAGCAGATCGACTACACCGATGCTGACATCGCCGAGGGTGGTGTGCTCTTCCGGATCAACTGCGCCCAGTGCCACCAGGCGGCAGGGCAGGGTGGTGCCTTGACCCAGGGCAAGTACGCACCGTCCCTGATGAGTGCGACTCCCCAGGAGATCTACGAGGCGATGCTCACCGGTCCGCAGAACATGCCGATCTTCTCCGAGGAGACCCTGCCGACCGAGGACAAGCAGGCGATCATCGCCTACATCGTCGATCTGCAGCAGGCTCCCAGCCCCGGTGGCCTCTCCCTCGGTCGCCTCGGTCCGGTCGTCGAGGGCCTGTTCCTGTGGACCGCCGTCTTCGCCGCGCTCATCGGTGCGGCCATCTGGATTGGGATCCGAGCCCGATGAGCGACCTCACCACCCGCGATCCGCACGGTTCGGCCGAGGATGAGCCCAAGGGCATCCTGGCCCGCAGCGAGTACGAGGGCCCCGGTGCGCTCCACGTCGCCGACGTCGAACACCGACCCCGCCGAAGCGACCTGGACCCCAAGGCTGCCCGGCGTGCCGAACGCCAGGTCACCACGATGTTCCTGCTGTCCATGGTCATGGTGGTGCTGTTCGTGGTGGCCTACGTGGCCCTCGACGTGTCACAGACGGTGTACATCCCCGTGCTCGGGCTCGTCGGCGCGCAGAACGTCGCCCTGGGGGTCACCTTCGGCCTCGGCATCTTCTTCATCGGCGCCGGTGCCATCCAGTGGGCCAAGAAGCTCATGCCCGATGTCGAGGTGGTGCAAGATCGCCACCGGCTCGCCTCCACCCCCGACCAAGACACCGCCGCGGCGGATCAGTACGAGCGGGGCAAGGAGGAGTCCGGCTTCGCCGCCTACCGGATCCTGCGCCGCACCCTCATCGGTGCCCTCGCCTTGTTCCCCATCCCCCTCGTGGTGCTCGTCCGCGACATGTGGACCAACACCAATCCGGCGACCGAGGGCATGTCGCCCGCCGAGATCCTCAGCGAGACCGCGTGGACCGATGGCCTGCCCATCGTGGTCGATGGCACCTACCAGCCCATCCGCCCGGCTGATATCCCCGTCGGAGGCCTGGTCTCAGCCCTTCCGGAGAACATCAAGGAAATCCAAAAGGAGTTCCACAATCTCAATGAGCGCGGCAAGTCCGCGATCATCCTGGTGCGCATGGATCCCGGGGAGATCCGCTCCCAGCAGGGTGATGGGTGGGACTACGAGGGCATCCTGGCCTTCTCCAAGATCTGCACCCACGTCGGCTGCCCCATCGCGCTGTACGAGCAGCGCACCCATCACCTGCTGTGCCCGTGCCACCAGTCGACCTTCGATCTCGCCGACTCCGGCAACGTGATCTTCGGCCCCGCTGCACGCAGAATGCCGCAGTTGCCGATCGGCGTGAATGAGGAAGGATTCCTCGTAGCACGTTCGGACTTCCAAGAACCTGTCGGACCTAGCTTCTGGGAGCGTGGATGAGCACGACGGAGAAGGTCGGAGGCGCCACCGCGTCGTACCTCGACGACCGCCTCGGATCCAATAAGTGGCTGGGCAAGAACCTCAAGAAGGTCTTCCCTGACCACTGGTCGTTCATGTTGGGCGAGATCATCCTCTACAGCTTCATCGTGGTCCTCATCACCGGTGTGTTCCTCACCCTGTTCTACAAGCCCAGCCTCGTCGAGGTCATCTACGAGGGCTCCTACGTCCCACTCAAGGGCGTGGAGATGACCGAGGCCTACGCCTCGACCCTGGAGATCTCCTTCGACATCCGCGGCGGCCTGCTGATCCGTCAGATGCACCACTGGGCCGCGTTGATCTTCGTCGCGGCGATCGCCGTGCACGCCTTCCGAGTGTTCTTCACCGGCGCATTCCGTAAGCCTCGTGAGCTCAACTGGATCATCGGTGTCGCCCTGATCGCACTCGCCCTCGGGGCTGGCTTCACCGGCTACTCCCTGCCCGACGATCTGCTGTCGGGAACCGGCCTGCAGATCGCCCGCGGTATCGTCCAGGCGATCCCGATCGTGGGCACCTGGGCGGCCTTCCTGCTCTTCGACGGCGAGTTCCCCGGCGTGGACTTCATGTCCCGGCTGTACATGGCCCACATCCTGCTCATTCCCGGGTTGATCCTGGCGCTGGTCACCGTCCACCTGATGCTGGTCTGGTACCAAAAGCACACGCAGTTCCCCGGCCAGGGCCGCACCAACAACAACGTCGTGGGCTACCCCCTCATGCCGATCTACATGGCCAAGGCCGGCGGCTTCTTCTTCGTCGTCTTCGGCATCATCGCCCTGCTGTCGGGGCTGGTGAACATCAACCCGGTCTGGATATTCGGGCCATATACCCCCGATCAAGTCACCGCCGGCACTCAGCCGGACTGGTATATCGGGTGGCTGGATGGTGCACTTCGAGTGATGCCCAACTGGGAGACCGTCGCCTTCGGCTACACCATCTCCTGGAACGTTCTCATTCCTTCCGTGATCGTGCCCGGCATCATCTTCACCGCCATGGCGCTGTATCCGTTCCTCGAAGCGTGGGCCACCGGCGACAAGCGCGAGCATCACCTGCTGGAGCGCCCCCGCAACGCCCCGGTCCGCACCGGCATCGGCGTCATGGCCATCGTCTTCTACGGCCTGCTGTGGATCGGCGGCGGTAACGATCTGGTGGCTACGACCTTCGACCTGTCGATCAACGCGATCACCTGGTTCTTGAGGATCGGGCTGATCGTGCTGCCTCCCTTGGCCTTCATCATCACCAAACGGATCTGCCTGGGCCTGCAGCGCAAGGATCGCGAGAAGTTGCTGCACGGCTATGAGTCCGGTCGCATCCTGCGCCTGCCGCACGGGGAATTCATCGAGGTACATGAGCCCCTACCCCAGGCCCAGCAGGCGGTCTTGACCTCCATGATCGAGTCCCACCAGGTCCCGCTTCCGGCTCCGGCCAAGACCGACGCCAACGGGGTTCGCAACAAGCACTACCGCATCCAGAAGCTCCGCTCGAAGCTGTCGCACTTCTACTACGGCGATTCGATCGCACCCCCGACGATGGCCGAGATCGAAGCCGGTCAGGCCCATGTCGCCCACGAGGCGGAACTCGAAGCTCCCCTGCACGAGTACGAGGAGTCGCATTACGTCACCGTGCCCTTCCACGGAGGCGTTCTGCACGAGACCGGTGAGCCGATGACGAACGCCGAGCAGCTCGAGGCTGACAAAGGCAGGGACTAACCGCCTCGGACGTGATCTACAGAGAACGACGCGTATCCGGACCAAGCAGGGGGAGTTAATCCGGATTACCGTCGTTCTCGGGCCAATCGCAGCGCGAAGACGGTGTCCAAGGCCAGCAGGAAGCCGCCCTGGATCATGATCGCCGCGCCATCCCCGCGCCCCATCCCCCAATAGGTCTGCGAATCCGAGGCACCATCGAAGTCCTGTGTTGACGGTTGCGATGGTCCCGTTCGCGCCCACACACGCGCTCCCCCGGCCACATAGGCCACGTCAGCCATTCCGTTGACCACCAGGGTGATCAGCAGCGTTCGAGCCTTGCGGTCCACCTCCGCCTGATCCAGGTCGCCACGACGGCGTCGACCCCGAGAGCCGGCAAGGGCGATGGCGGCATCCGTGGCACCCCACAGGGCCGTCTGGCGACCGAACCGGAGCAGTCCTGGGCGTCCCGACCGCCAGCCGGTCGCCCACAGTGCCGACCCGACAACGGTGCTAGTCACTCCCCAGCCCAGCAAAGACGACGTCAGTTGCTTTTCGAGGGCTTCCAGTCGGGATTGCTCCATGCCCCTAGCCTGACATCCCGGCTCAGGGACGACGCAAGCGATGCCTCACCAGCTGGTCAGGACACCGACCGCACGAGTTCCCGGATCATCCCCTGCTCATCGGCCCAGGCCTGCCAGACCGCTGTGGCCCAGCGGTGCGTTCTGACGGCGAGGTCCGCCTGATCATCCGGGAACAGCATCTCTTCAACGGTCATGGCCGGTGGTTCATCCCACATGATCGCCGGCATCTCCCGATGAGCCAATCCCTGAAGCAGAGCTATCCGCCGCGTGGGGCTGAACCCGGACTCCAGCACTGCCTGAAGCCCCGCTAGGTGCAGCGCTACGGATCGCCGATTACGCGGATCAGCCGGGTCGGGATGGGAGGCCATGTACGCGTCCACCATGGTTCCATGCTGATCCGAATAGCCGAATCGCTCATACTCATCGGCCTGCAGCAGCCCGAAGGCTTCCCAGCAACCGGTCGTGGCCGGGACATAAGGGTGAGCCTCCACCAGAGCTTCACCGAGCGAAGCTCCACACACGCACTGCTCAACCGGTGACATGGCCGATCACGTACGGGGCAGAACCGCTGATCCCGATCAGTGGGCGAATTCGCGGCGGTAGTACTCGAACAGCCAGCCGATGATGCCGAACATGAGCACCGCGACTCCGAGCACGATCGCCCACACGGCGAACACGAAGCCCATGGCGGTGATCATCGCACCGATTCCGACGGGCAGTGGCCACCAACTATGCGGGCTGAAGAACCCGTACTCCGGATCGGCCTCATCGATCTCGGCATCATCACGATCCTCTGGGCGCGGGTAGACCCTTTTGGCGGTGTAGAGGATGTAGAACGCGACCAGGAAGGCCAGGGCTCCGGTCATCACCAGCGCGGTCGTGCCGATCTCATCGCGGCTGAGATACCAGTAGATCCCTGAGACGAGGAAGTAGAAGATCGCCCCGACGCCGAAGATCCATCCCTCGATCTTCACTGCGCGTCACCCTTGCTCACATCGTCCTTCGTCGGAGATGGGCGATCACCGGCGAGCACCCTGGTGAAGACCCCTACCGCTCCGGGCGTCACCTGGGGACTGGCGAGTTCGGGATAGTGCAGGTCGAAGGCCGGACGCTCCGAACGAATCCGGGGTAGTGAGGTGAAGTTGTGCCGCGGTGGCGGGCATGAGGTCGCCCATTCCAACGAGGAACCCCAACCCCACGGATCGTCGACGGTCACCTTGGGAGCGCTGCGCCAGGTCTTGATGACGTTCCAGACGAAGAACACACTGGAGAATCCGACGATGAACGATCCGATCGTGGACACCGTGTTCAAGGTGGTGAAGCCGTCACTGGCCAGGTAGTCGCCGTAGCGCCGAGGCATGCCCTGGACGCCCAGCCAGTGCTGGACGAGGAAGGTGACCTGGAACCCGATGAAGACCAACCAGAAGTGCACCTTGCCGAGTCGTTCGTCGAGCATGCGGCCGGTCATCTTGGGCCACCAGAAGTAGAAACCGGCGAACATCAAGAACACGACGGTGCCGAACACCACGTAGTGGAAGTGCGCAACGACGAAGTAGGAGTCCGACACGTGGAAGTCCAATGGCGGACTGGACAGGATCACCCCGGTCATCCCACCGAACAGGAACGTGATGAGGAAGCCGAGGGTGAACAGCATGGGTGAATCCAGTGATACTGATCCTCGCCACATCGTGCCTATCCAGTTGAAGAACTTCACGCCGGTCGGTACCGCGATCAGCATCGTCATCAGGGCGAAGAACGGCAGATAGACCGAGCCGGTCACGTACATGTGGTGTGCCCACACCGCCACCGACAGCGCACCGATGGCCATGGTGGCCAGGACCAGGCCCTTGTAGCCGAAGATCGGTTTGCGGGAGAACACCGGGATGATCTCACTGGCGATGCCGAAGAACGGCAAGGCGATGATGTAGACCTCCGGGTGCCCGAAGAACCAGAACAGGTGCTGCCACAGGATGGCGCCACCGTTCTCCGGATCGAACACCACCGCGCCGTACTTGCGATCGATGAACGCCACGACGAGGGCAGCAGCCAGGATCGGGAAGGCGATGAGGACGAGGACCGCGGTGACCAGGATCGTCCAGGTGAAGATCGGCATCCGGAACATCGTCATGCCCGGTGCGCGCATCGCGAAGATCGTGGTGATGAAGTTCACCGAGCCCAGGATCGTGCCCAGACCACCCATGGCGAGGCCCAGGAACCACAGGTCCGCACCAGCACCCGGGGAGTACAGGGCGCCGCTCAACGGCTGATAGGCGAACCAGCCGAAGGCCGCTGCCCCGCCAGGGGTGAGGAACCCTGCCATCACGGTCATCCCGCCGAAGATGAACAGCCAGAACCCCAGCATGTTCAACCGCGGGAAGGCGACATCGGGTGCGCCGATCTGCAGCGGCATGATCACGTTGCCGAACCCCACGTACAACGGTGTCGCGAACAAGAACAACATGATCGTCCCGTGCATGGTGAACAGCTGGTTGTACTGCTCCAGGGAGACGAACTGCAGTCCGGGAACAGCCAACTCGGCACGGATGACCAGCGCCATCGCGCCGGCGATGATGAAGAAGACGAAGGAGGCGATCAGATAGAGGTAACCGATCGTCTTGTGATCGGTCGAGGTCACCCAGTTGACGACGGTGCGCCCCAGGTGCGCTCGACGCTGCTCCTTGGGGGTCAGAGTCGGCGTCGGCGCGGTGGGTGCTGCTGCGGGGGGTTCGTTGAGAATCGTCACAGGTTGATCCTTTCCGATGGCCTCTCGCCCTCATACGACACGCGCTCGCTTTGCAGCATGCCGGTCTGACCCTTGTCGCGCAGCGACTGGATGTGAGCCTCGTACTCGGCACGCTCGACGATCTTGACGTTGAACAGCATCCGTGCGTGGTCGACCCCGCACAACTCGGCGCAGCGGCCGACGAAGGTACCCAGCTCGTTCGGGGTCACCTCGAACTCGTTGACCTTGCCGGGGATGACGTCCATCTTGAACAGCCAGTTGGGCACCCAGAAGGAGTGGATGACATCCGGGGAGGTCAGCTCGAACTTGATCTTCTCGTCGACCGGGAGGACCAGCGTCGGGGGAAGACTGGAGGTGCCCACGTCGTAGACATCCTCGTCGAGGTAGTTGAAGGCCCAGCTCCACCGGAAACCCACGACATTGACGGTCTGATCCTGGTTGTCCTCTACCGCGAGGAGCTCGGCCTGGTCACGGGCTGTGAAGAAGAACAGGCCCAGGATCAT
Organism: Actinomycetes bacterium; assembly: GCA_965657825.1. GTDB lineage: Bacteria > Actinomycetota > Actinomycetes > S36-B12 > S36-B12 > M55B157. The sequence goes on from CBFHQG010000009.1 coordinate 28,406, forward strand.
GATGAGGGGCACGACGGTGTACAGGGTCTCCAGAGGGATGTTGTACTTCGTCTGCTCCGGGACCCCGGCGTTCTTGCGGCGCCGATACGCCACCGCCGCCCAGATCATCAGACCCCAGGTGACGATGCCCACGCCCCAGGCCGCGATCCAGGCGCCGTTCCAGAGGTTCTGGACGATGGGAGCCTCCGCTGTCGCGGGTTCGGGCAGATCGAAGAAGAACGCCTCGTTGGCCGTGCAGCCAGAAGCCAGCAGGGCCACCCCGGCGACTCCCACGATGGCGCCCAGTCGACGGGCCATCCGTGACCGACTGTGAGTCACCACGCACCTTTCGTCGTCGCCGATCCACAAGGGGCGCCCAGCGGCTGGAATCGACCCTGTTCGCCCTAGCCCGAGACTAGCGCACCCAACCCCCCTGCTCTGCCCTGGGCACCATCCCGAATCGGTAGCGTGCCGCCATGGAGAACGACCCCGGATCGCACGCCCGCCAGTGGCCTCCCACCGGGTTCTGCGACGCCCTGTCAGGAGCGGGTGTCAACCCTGGCGGAAGCGCTGCGCTCACCGCGGCATTCGATCGCGGCTGGGCCGATCCGGCACGGCGCTATCGCGATGGTCGCCTGTCTTCGATGCTGCTCGAGGCGGCCCGCGCCAGCGTTGCCGACGCCCTGGGCCTGCGCCCCGCGGAGGTCTCCTTCACCCCCTCGTTGACCGACGCGGCGCACCGCGCCATCGCCGGTCGCCTCCTCGCCCGCCCCGGCGCTGTGGTGACGAGTGCCGTCGAGCACAGCGCGATCCTTCGAGCCACCGATGTCCACGAGGCCGGGGGCAGCCGAGTCGACGTCATCGGTGTGGACGGTCACGGACGGGTCGACACTGCACAGTTCCGTGCGGCGCTCCAGCAGCCCGGTGTCTCCCTGGCCTGCCTGCAGGCGTTCAATCACGAGGTCGGCACCGCCCAGCCGATCACCGAGGTCCACGACGTCTGCCGCACTGCAGGTGTGCCCCTCCTGGTGGATGCCTCCACTGCAGTGGGTCGCGTCGTGCCTCCTCCCGCGGGTGACCTGCTGGTTGCGTCGGCCCTCGCCTGGGGTGGGCCTGCCGGTGTCGGGGTGCTCGGAGTCCGCGCCGGCGTGGCCTGGACACCGCCCGGACCGATCGACGAGCGCGAGGGCGGCCGAGTCCCGGGGACTCCCCCGGTCGCGCTCATCGTCATCGCCGCCCGTGCCTTGGAGTGGGCCCTGGCCCAGGTCGACGACACCGCCACCTGTCGCGAGCTCCTGGAGGACCTTCGAGTGCAGATCCTCGAACGCATCCGGGGCGTCAGCGTCCTGGGCTCCCCCGATCTGCCCTACCTGCTGGCCCTGTCGTGCCTGTACACCTCCGCTGACGCCCTCGTGGACGGCCTCGACGCGGCAGGCTTCGCTGTGTCGAGTGGCTCCTCATGCGTGGCCGACACCCGCCGCCCCAGTCACGTCCTGACCGCCATGGGCGCACTCACCCAGGGCAATCTGCGGCTCACCCTGCCGATCGGGGCCGACGAGTCGAGCGTCGCAGGGTTCGTCGACGCACTGGACGCCGTGATCACCGCCGACCGCGCAGCCCTCGGCGCACCCGACATCGACTAGGTCATCGGAGCCCGATCAGCTCGAGCAGTCGGCAGCACCGAGGACCGGCGGCAGTGCGAGAACTGCGGTGAGTCGGTGCAGATAGGCGACCCGGGGTATCTCAACGGCACCGAGAGAGGCCAGATGATCCGTCACCCACTGCACGTCGAGCAGGCGCGGGCCCCGGCCGGCCTGCGTCAATTCCTCCTCGTCGATCCCCAGTAGCTCCACGAGGGCCACGAGGGCGGCCTTGGACGCGTCGCGATCACGATGGAACATCGACTCCCCGGCGAATAAGCCTCCGGTCTCGATGCCGTAGAGGCCACCGGCGAGCTCGCCCGCAGCGTTCCATACCTCCACGGAGTGGGCCCAACCCAGGTGATGCAGGCGACCGTACGCCGCGATGAAGTCCTCGTTGATCCAGCCGTGGTCGCGTCGGGAGTCAGCGCATGCGCGCATGACCTCGGTGAAGCAGGTGTCCACCGTCACGGTGAAGCGGCTCATCGATCGACGCAGGGAACGTGAGACCCGCAGGCCTGTCAGGGGCAGCACCCCGCGCGGATCCGGTGACCACCACCCGAGTGGACCCCCGCGCTCCACCTCCATGGGGAACAATCCCTGCCGATAGGCCTCCAGGATCGTCCCCGGCGCCAGATCGGCCCCGATCCCGATCAGATCGGTCCCCGGCGGCGCCTGCCGTGGATCGGGCAGCGCCCACGGGGTGGCCTCAGGTTCGACCGGGCTCATCAGTCGATCCGAATGTCAGACCTCGGACCCCTCGCGCAAAGCAAGGTGGTCACTGATCTCACCGGCCGCCTGCTCGCCGTAGGCGTCGATAAGACGGCCCCGGACGTGATCGATCGACAGTCGGTACTCCTGGGTGCCCACTGTCTCGATCACGTAGGTCGCCAGCATCGAGCCGAGCTGCCCGCAGCGCTCATCGGTGAGCCCGAAAGCGAGACCGGCGAGGAATCCCGCGCGGAAGGCATCCCCCACCCCCGTCGGATCGACTACCGCGTCCTCCTTGGGACAGCCGACCTCCACGACGGGGAATCCGTTGCGCTCTACTCGAGCACCCTGCGCACCGAGAGTCGTGATGCGGCAGTGGACGCGATCGGCGATCTCCTGGGCACTCCACCCTGTTTTCTGCTCGGTGAGGGCGGCCTCGTACTCATTGGTGAACAGGTAGGTGGCCCCATCGATGAGCTGTCGGATCTCCGGGCCATCCATCCGGGCTAGCTGCTGGGAGGGGTCGGCCGCGAAATCAAAGCCACGCTGTCGGCACTCCTGGGTGTGCCGGATCATGCCCTCGGGGTCGTTGGGCCCGATGACGACCAGGTCGATGCTCCCGAGGCGGTCGTGCACCGGTTGCAGTTCGATGTCGCGCGCCTCACTCATGGCCCCCGAGTAGAAGGAGGCGATCTGATTGGCCTCCTCGTCGGTGGTGCAGACGAACCGGGCCGTCTGATGCACCTCGGAAACGTGGATGCTGTCGATGTCGACTCCGTGGCGGGACAGCCAGGAGCCGTAGTCGGCGAAGTCCGGTCCGACCGCACCCACCAGGATCGGTCGCAGGCCGAGGTTGCCCATCCCGAAGGCGATGTTGGCGGCCACCCCTCCGCGGCGAACCTCCAGCGCATCGACGAGGAAGGACAGGGAGACCCGATCGAGCTTGTCGGCGACGAGGGAATCGGCGAATCGACCCGGGAAGGTCATCAGGTGGTCGGTCGCGATGGAGCCGGTGACGACGATGTTCACCCGCCGGAGGCTACCGGGTAGCCGGTGGGAAGCTCCGACGGGAATCCTTGACAGGGCGTTCTAGTGGAAGGAGTCTCCGCAGGCGCAGGAGCCCGTTGCGTTGGGGTTGTCGATGGTGAACCCCTGCTTCTCGATGGTGTCGACGAAGTCGATGACGGCGCCATTGAGGTAGGGAGCACTCATCCGGTCGGTCACGACGCCGACTCCGCTGAAGTCCTTCACAACATCACCGTCGAGGGACCGGTCATCGAAGAACAGCTGGTAGCGCAGGCCTGAGCAGCCTCCGGGCTGCACCGCGATACGCAGCGTGAGATCGTCACGACCCTCAGCCTCGAGCAGGGTCTTGACCTTGCTTGCCGCGGTGTCGGTCAGCACGATGCCGTCGATCGATGCCTCTGCAGTCATGGGATCAGACTCCTTCTCGGTTCCTACGTTCATCGGGGTTCCTACGTTCACCAATCCCTACGAGCAACTCGGTTCCTGCACGATCCGATGCCGCAGCGGGGCGATGACGTCGGGTCGCATCGGCGATGCACGTCCCTCCTAGGAATTATGCACCCCAGTGTGTCGTATTTCGAATCGGGGCGCGCGTTCACACCCGGTCGATCAACTGCGCCACTGACCGGCGACCCGAGATGCGGTCTCGGCGAGGGCGACATGGGGGGTGACCATGGACCGTGCGAGCCCACCGGGCTGATCGGCCAGGGACCAGGCTTCAGCTATCCCCATCGACGCCAGTTCGCGAGTACCCAGGTCGACCCGGCCGGCGATCGCCAGCACCGGGATGCCCCGGCTCGATGCCCGCTGCGCCACCGCCGACACCACCTTGCCGCGACGGGATTGCCAATCCAGGCGGCCCTCACCGGTGATGACGAGATCCGCCCCGACCAGAGCGTCGTCCAGGTCGACCGTGGCAGCGACGACATCGGCGCCACCGATCACGGTGGCCCCCAGGCTGAGCAGGGCCCAGCCGATGCCCCCCGCCGCCCCGGCGCCGGCCCTATCGGCGAGGTCGGGCAGTTCGGCGCAGGATCGGACGAGTTCGGCGAACCTGCGTACTTCGGTATCCAGCGCGGTGAGTTCGTCGGACGTAGCCCTCTGGGGATCGGCGAACTTCTGGGCGGCGAACCCGCGCGCGGCTCCGCTGGGCCCGGTCAGGGGTACGTCGACATCGCAGGCCGCCACCAGATCCGACCCAGCGGCCTGCCGAACCGACCAGCCGAGGTCCACCCACGCCAGCTCGGCGAACCCGGCAGGACCGGTGAAAAGCCGGTCGGTCGCGTCCTGCCCTTCGCCGGAACGTGCGTGGGCGCCGAGAGCACCGAGCATTCCGGCTCCGGCATCCACCGTTCCGGTTCCGCCTAGACCGATGACGATGCGCTCGGCGCCGGCATCGCGAGCCAACACGAGCATCTCACCGAGACCTCCACTGCCGGCGTGCCACGGGTCACGCTCCTGAAGGGACATCAGGTGCAGCCCGCAAGCCTGGGCCGACTCCACATAGGCGACCTCATCGGCCATCACGATCGTGATCGGGACCGGTTCGCCTAGCGGCCCTGACACGGTGGCCAGGAGCGTCTGGACCCCATCGGAGCCGGTTCGGCTCAACCCCGCGGCGACGACCTCGACGAACCCTGGTCCGCCATCGGACATCGCAACGCCGATCAGTTCCTCGTTTCCGGCATCTCCTGCACAGCGCCACCCGTTGGTGATGGCGTCGACGGCCTCGCGTGCTGAGAGTGTGCCCCCGAAGGAGTCCGGGGCGATGACGACGCGCACGCATCGACCGTAGACCACAAATCCGCAACAATCCGCACGTTGTCGCCCCTAGGACGTTGCGGATTTCCCGTTGCCAGCGGTCACCGTGCCCGACCACCATGCCCGACCACCATGCCCGACCACCGTGCCGGACCATTCGCGTGTCCGCTTCCTCACGCCCGGATGTCCCGCGCACCAAGCAGTGTCACACTATGCGAATGGCGCAGTCCTTCGTCGAACCGGAGAAGACACCTCTGGCCCTGCTGCTGCTCGGGCGTGAAGCCGACCCCGATAGCGAACGCGGGGTGGAATGCCCCGGAGATCTGCCTCCCGCCAGCGATCCGGATCTAGTCGCACGCGCCGCAGCCGCTAAGGCAGCGCTCGGTGATCGAGTGTTCATCCTCGGCCACCACTACCAGCGCGACGAGGTCATCGCGTTCGCTGATGTCACCGGTGATTCCTTCAAACTCTCCCAGCAGGCCGCCGCTCGACCCGAGGCCGAGTTCGTAGTGTTCTGCGGTGTCCATTTCATGGCCGAGAGCGCCGATATCCTCACCTCGGATCAACAGAAGGTGATCCTGCCCGACCTCGCGGCCGGCTGTTCGATGGCTGACATGGCCGCGATGCATCAGGTCGATGAGGCGTGGCAGACCCTCATTCGGTGGGGCCTGGCTGACACGACGATCCCGATCACCTACATGAATTCCTCAGCAGACATCAAGGGGTTCACCGGGCGCAACGGCGGATCCATCTGCACCTCGAGCAACGCAAAACGCTCGTTGGAATGGGCTTTCGAGCGCGGTGAACGTGTGCTGTTCCTGCCTGATCAGCACCTCGGACGCAACACCGCGGTCCGCGACCTCGGACTCTCACTCGACGACTGTGTCGTGTGGGATCCGCACAAGCCAGACGGTGGCCTGACGGCCGAGCAGGCACGCTCGGCTTCGATGCTGCTGTGGAAGGGACACTGCTCGGTGCACGGTCGCTTCACCGCTGAGTCCGTCGATGACGTGCGCGAGCGGATGCCCGGGGTCACCGTGCTCGTGCATCCCGAGTGCCGACACGAGGTGATCAACAAGGCCGATCTCGTCGGCTCCACGGAGTTCATCATCGCCACTATCGATGCCGCCCCCGCAGGATCAGCTTTCGCGGTGGGCACCGAGTTGAACCTCGTTCGCCGCCTCGCACTCCGTCACCCCGACAAGACGGTGGTGTTCTTGGACAAGGCGGTGTGCTTCTGCTCGACCATGAACCGCATCGACCTGCCGCATCTGGTGTGGAGTCTGGAGAACCTGGTCGAAGGTCAGGTCGTCAACCAGATCACTGTCGATCCCGAGACCGCACATTGGGCACGAGTCGCCCTCGACCGGATGCTCTCGCTGCCTGGTGTCGCAACGTCGCATGCCCCTGTCGACTGACGCTCCCGATGAGGAGCAGTCAGTCTGAGATCGTCGGCGCTCCCCAGATCGGAAACCATCGGGTGAGGTCGGATTCGATGGGGAGCTCACCTGTGAGCAGATCGCGCACCTTCAACTCGGTGATGTTGTCTCGGCGTTCGTCACCGGAAGTTTCGGGGACGAAGGGGTAGAACGTCCCTCTCTTGTACAGATATACCAGGGCGAGAGTCGTCCCCTGAGGGTCGCGGAACGGCACGATGGAGCACAGCAGTTGCGGCGCGAATCCGTGATCGCTCAACGTGGCATTAACCGCATGAAGATCGGTCACGATCGCGGACACATCCGGCTCCTCTTCGCGTACGACCAGCCAGGTGTACCCGAAGGAGTCGGTGGTGATCCGCACCGGTGGTCCGCCATCGGCCTCGAGCAGTTCGGTGATCTCAGACTCCACGTCGGCCATCGCTCGCCCTTCGACAGACCGGAACGCGACCGCCCCTTCGCCGGTCGATACGAAGTCCAAGCTGACCTGCAGGGTGATGGCAGCTGATGGAACGGCGAACAGCGCGTCCAGATTCGGTCGCACGGGCTTGCGTCGGCCGAGGAGACCATCGAGGAAACCCATGCCAGCCTCTACCGCTCGCCCAATTCGGCCGAGATCTTCGCCAGCTGCTCGAGTCGCTTCTCCAATGACGGATGGGTGGACATGATCGACTCCAACCCGAATCCGCCTCGACCCCGAGAGAACGCGGGCGCGAAAGCAAAGGAACTCACCGGCTCCATCGAGCGCAGGTCCTGGGTCGGGATCGACGCCATGTCCCCGCTGATCTTCTGCAGCGCCCGGGCGAGAGCCGAGGGTCGTCCGGTGACATAGGCAGCGCCCCGGTCCGCACCGAGTTCGCGGTATCGGGACAACGCACGAATCAACACGTAGGACACCGCGTAGACGATCACGCTGACCAGCATGACCACGATGAAGATCACCGCAGTGTTCTGATCCCGGCGATCTCGCATCATCGAACCCCACATCGCCGAGCGGACGAGGAACCCGGCCAGGATCGCGGTGAACGACGCGATGGTCATCACCAGAACATCGCGATGCGCCACATGCGATAGCTCGTGCGCAAGAACACCCTCGAG
>CBFHQG010000009.1:36066-41509 GCA_965657825.1 Actinomycetes bacterium
AGCTCGTCGCGGTCCAACCTGCGCAGCAGCCCCGTGGTGACCACCACGACTGATCGCTTGGGTGTTCGCCCGGTGGCGAAGGCATTGGGCACATCGCTGTCGGCGATGGCCACGCGTGGCTTCTCCATGTCGGCCATCGCGCACAATCTGTCGACCAGAGCATGCAACTGCGGAGCCTGCTCCGGTGTGACAACGTGGGCGCGCATGGCACCCATCGCCAGTGAATCTGAGAACCACCACTGGCCGAACAGCAGCGCGCCCATGATGACGAGCACGACGACGGCGCTGATCCCGAGTGCGAAGAGGACCGCGCCGAGGATCACGTAGAGCAGGCCGAGTCCGAACATGGTGCCGAACATGCGGGCCGTCAGGCCCCGATCGATGCCGAAGCGAGTGCGGGCCATCGGTGGAAGTCGTCAACTCCTTTTAAGTCATGGACTGTCAGTTCATGGGTGGGGTGAAGATCGCGGAAGTGTCAGGCGATCAGCCCTTGTCGGGCTCGATGGCAGGCGTTTCCGGAGCGGCGCCGAGTTCAGCGCGCAATGCAGCGAGGTCGTTGTCGACCTGCGAGGCGCTGGCCATCCGCTCTAGCTCCAGTGTCAGGCTGTCCTTGCTCGTGCCCGACACATCGTCGAGGGCGCCCGAAGCGACGAGTTCGTCGATCGCTCCCGCGCGAGCCTGCATCTGAGCCGTCTTGTCCTCGGCCCGCTGGACGGCGAGGCCGACATCGCCTAGCTCGTCGGAGATACCGGTCACTGCCTCGCTGACCTTGGTCTGGGCTTCGGCAGCCGTGTAGGTGGCCTTGATGGTCTCCTTACGGGTCCGGAAGGCATCCACGCGCGCCTGCAGCTGCTGGGAGGCCAGGACGAGCTTCTCCTCCTGCTCCTGCAACTGCGCGAGTTGCTCGGTGAGGTCGGCGACCTGCTGCTGCAGGCCGCTCTTACGAGTCAGCGCCTCTCGAGCCAGATCCTCTCGGCCAGCGCCGAGCGCGGCTTTGGCCTGCTCCTGCAACTTGTCGGCCTGCTTGGCCAGATTGGCGATCTGCAGTTCGATGCGCTTGCGACTCGTGGCAACGTCGGCCACCCCGCGCCGCACCTTCTGAAGCAGTTCCAGCTGCTTCTCATAGGAGTAGTCCAGCGTCTCGCGGGGGTCCTCCGCCTTGTCCAGGGCCTTATTGGCCTTGGCCTTGAAGATCATGGTGAAGCGCTGCCACAAGCCCATCGATGCCTCCCGAAGTGGCCGACACGTGCCACACTTCGTGGCTCGCTGCCTCCAGACTATGCGTATCAGGGCGGGCTGCGCTCCCCGACGCCGATCTGAGCACCGCGGGTGACCTGGCGCTAGGCTTCTCCGCATCATGTTCTCCCGCAGCAAACCTCAACCCGAGCCCGACGCCGGCGACTCATCGATGGATGCCCCCAGTGGCAAGGGCCGACCCACCCCCACCCGCAAAGAGGCCGAACTCGCCCGCAAGCAGGCTTTGCGGACCCCCACCGATCCTCGCGGGGCTCGCAAGGCGGCCCGTGCGCAGGAGCGCCAGGCGCGGATGGAGAACCGCGCCGCCTTGATGGCCGGTGATGAGTCCCGGCTACCGGCCCGCGACCAGGGACCGGTTCGACGCTTCACCCGCGACTTCGTCGACTCGAGATTCACCGTGGCGGAGTACTTCATCTTCATCGCTCTGGCCGTGCTCGTCCTCGGGTTCATCCCCAATCAGCTCATCCAGTCGATCGTCTCCCTGGCCTGGTTCATCCTGATCGGGATCATCCTGGTCGACTCGACCATCCTCGTGGTGCGACTGAAGTCCCAGCTCAAGCAGCAGTTCCCGGAGAAATCCGAGCGGAAGGGCGCCACGTTCTACGCCATCATGCGCACACTCCAACTACGGCGCCTGAGGCTGCCTCCGCCGCGCGTCAAGCGCGGCGGCGCCCCCGTCACACCCAAGGGTCCCTCCGGGTCGAATCGTTCCACCACACGACGAGGAAGGTAGCCCTCCATGCAGCACCGCCGACTCGGCGACAGTGGCCTCCGGATCAGCGAGATCATCCTGGGCAACTGGATCACGCACGGCTCCCAGATCGACGACCAGACCGCGATCGACTGCGTGCACACCGCCCTCGATGCGGGGATCACCACCTTCGACACGGCCGATGTGTACGCCGGTACTGCGGCCGAATCCGTTCTCGGTCGGGCATTGCACGGTCAGCGGCGCGAAGGTCTGGAGATCGCGACCAAGGTCTACTGGCCCACCGGTCCAGGCCCCAATGACCGAGGCCTGTCGCGCAAGCACATCCGCGAATCACTGCATGCCTCACTTCGCCGCCTCGGCACCGACTACGTCGATCTCTATCAGGCCCATCGGTTCGATCACGAAACCCCGCTCGAGGAGACCCTGCACGCCTTCAACGACCTGGTCGCTGAAGGCAAAGTGCTCTACCTCGGAGTATCGGAATGGCGGGCGGAGGAAATCGAAGCGGCGATGCAGATCATCGACCGGGACCACCTTGCCCCCCTCGTCTCCAACCAACCCCAGTACTCCATGCTCTGGCGAGTCATCGAGGCGGAGGTTCTTCCCGCCAGCCAGCGCCATGGCATCGGCCAGATCGTGTGGTCCCCCATCGCGCAGGGGGTGCTCAGCGGAAAGTACCTCCCGGGACAGGCAGCACCCGAGGGCACTCGAGCCAGCGGTGGTGAGGGGGCAGGTTTCATCAGCCGGTTCATGGACGACACGATCCTCACCGCCGTCCAGGGGTTACGCCCGATCGCGGACGCTGCCGGGTGCACGATGTCGCAGTTGGCGATCGCCTGGGTGCTGCATCAGCCGGGGATCTCCGCGGCGATCATCGGCGCCTCGCGCCCGGAGCAGGTCACCGAGAATGTGGCAGCGAGCGGAATCACCCTGGACACCCAGACTCTCGCCGCCATCGACGAGGCCCTCACCGACGTCATCGTCCGCGACCCGAACCTCACCCAATCCCCCAACCCCCGCCCCTGAGCCGAAGTCGACAGCGGTCCTATCCGAAATCGAGCCGGTAGGTGCCATCGGCCACGTTCACCATGACCGATCCGTTCTCGAACTGGCGGCGGAACATCATCGCGTCCTCCGACACCTCCACCTCTCCGACAGGCGCACCGGTCACCAACCCGTCGTAGATTCCGTGGAACTCCCAGCTCTCGTCGAACCAGCCGCCACCTTCGGGATCGGATTGCATGTCGGAGAAGCCGAAGTAGCTGCCCGGACTCATGCTGACCAGGAATGCGGCGATCCCGAATTCGAGGAATTCCTGCTCGGTGAATCGGATCCGCTGATCATCGGTGCCGAAGCAGCCCTCGAGGCAGCCTCGATCCTCGGGAAAGTAGGGCATGTGAACGATCGTGGGGACTCCGCGGTCACCCTCCTCCATGGAGTTCAGGATCTGCCGAGAGGCCAACTCGCCGAGGTCCCACATCCAGAATTCTTGATTCCGGGCGAAGGGAACACCATCGAGGTCCTCCAGCAACTGTTCCTCGGATCGGGGACAGTCGTTGCCCCAGGGCACCTGACCCTGGAGACCGTCGAATCCGATCGTGGTCGACAGGATGGGGTACTGACCGTTATCGGCGAGGTAGGTGAAGGCCTTCCGGAATGCTGTGTGCTGGCCATCCATGAAGCGGCCCCGCTGGGTGGAACCCATGCGACTGAGTTCTGACGCCTCATCGCATCCCACGGTGTGGCCACCGTCGAAGAAGATCCCATCGGCTCCACCTTCGGCTGCCTTCTTGACGACCTTGACGAATGTTCGCTGGGTCTTCTTCTTCCGGAAATCCCAGCGGCAGCGATCCGCCTTGGACGCCAAGCCGGTCTCATTGATGTCGAGCGGATACTCGATGAACCCTTCACAGTCCCTGTCATCGCGCAGGAAGAGCGTCGGCTGGCGGTGGAGCAGCTTCCGCTGGTCGCGGTACATGGCACCGGCCCACTCGGCGCTGAGGTACGTGAGCACAGGCGGGCTATCGGGAGAGAACTCCTTCAGCCGCCGAACCTCCTGGGCCATCAGCGCTCCCAGATCCCCCTCCGCCCAGCGCCCGCGACCGTCTTCATCCATGAACTGACCCATGCGGAACTCGAGGATCGCCAACTCGAATCGGCTGATCTTCGCCAACTGCTTCTCAGAGAAAGGCCCATCCGGCTCAGCCGCGAAATACAGCGAGGGGAACCTCTCGAAGCCATTCCATTCCCACGGCTGGCCAGTCTCCGAAGGTGGCCCATCATCCGATGGCGACTCGCCCTCCAGCGGCACCGGCCGCAACTGCTCACCATTCCCCAGCAGACCCACCATGCATTCCAGGCCGGGATTCAGACAGTTCGATACGACGTCGGCGATCGTCTCCTCATCCCAACCGTTCATCCAGTCGCCGTGCAAGGAGTAGCCCCCCTGCTGCGCACCGGGGGGATCCGTGGCGAAGCGCCAGGTCGACGAGGGGCCGGTTTCCTCGGTCACTCGTATCCCGAAGTTGTACGAGATCTCGGGGATCGCGACCGGATGCGACGACGGACACTCACCCGTTCCCGTCACGGGAGCCTGCGCCTGGCTCGGATACGCCATGTGGCTTCGGTGATCGGGGGACGTCAGGTTGTCCCCGTCCCAACACTGCGGAAAGACCAGGCGGATCTCGACCATGTCGCCCTGTTCGCACTCGGGGATGTAGGGCACGTGATCGAGTGGATCTCCGGGACTGAACTGCGGTTGTACAGCCTGCCAACTGCCGCAGCGGAACTTCGCCACCTGAACATCCTGAGGCTGCTGCGACATCGGCTTGCCGGCGATGATCTGCAGCCCCGGCGGCGGCGGGCGGATGGAGTCAGCCGGCAGGTGGTACCCGGTTTTGTAGTAGAACAGCGGATCGACGTAGGTGATCCGCTCACCTGACTCCCCATACAGCGCGGGCACCCAGTAGGCGGACTTGTTCACTGACACGCCGTCGCACGTCGTCGTCTCGACCGAGAGCAGCGACTCCGATGTGCTGAACGCATCGGTACTCGGATTGCCGAAGAAGATGTGGTGGTGCATCGAACCTGGCTGGCCCGGCTTCACCAGCGGATCGTCGTAACTCTCGTGGGATTCGATGCAGTGCGTGCGGAATGCACCGCTGCCGTCCTCGCGTTCGCCGGGAGTCTCACCTTCCGGCACGAACGGGGTGTGGAGTTCCCCGGCACCATCGAGCCAATCCACCTGATTCAACACGGTGAAGGTGTCCACCGACCCGCTGAGATGGCTGCCCTGCGCGCTGGACGAACCTTGGCCCGCCGTCGCCGGCGCGCTCACGCTCGATGCCAGGACGGCAAGCACCACAACCAAGGCACCCGGGAATCCGCGACGCACCACCTGAGGAGTACCCGTCAGTTCCATGTCGTTCCTGTTCGCCGCACGCGCGACCCTGCGCTGTCACTGCGCTGTCCCTG
>CBFHQG010000010.1:0-40563 GCA_965657825.1 Actinomycetes bacterium
CGGCTCGCACGGCCTTGTTCGAATTAGGGTGGAACAGCGCGCGGTAAGCCTGGTTGATCACCTCAACGATGGCCGGATACGAAGTCTGGTAAGAGATGCTCACGTAGATTGCCGGCAGGATGTCCCAGCGAGTGAACTCTTGGCCACCACTCATGATCGTGCGCCGATTCAATGCCCCCAGCACGCGGTCGAATTTCGCCGGCATCTTCTTTCCGAACTGGGAACCGAACTGCTCGGTGGCATAGGCCCACGACCAGGTGTAGCTCAGTTGGTACGAGCGTCCGACTGAAAATCGGAAGGTCGGCGGTTCGACCCCGCCCCAGGCCACCGTATGTACTCGAATAGTGACGTGCTCTCTAGAAGCCTTTCGGCTTGATCCCCTTGGACGCAGCCACGACAGCGACTCCCGCCTCATGCATGCGCCCCTGCCGGTCGAGTTCCTCGACCAAGATCTGGTTACGGCGTGCCCATCCACTTCCAGGTTCTCGCGGCGAGATGTAGGTGCGAGTGAGGTGCGCATCAACCTTTACTGGCAAGGAGTCGATCCACCCGAAACACAGACACTCTTGGACAAGGGCGTCCCAGGAGAGATCAGACAGACCCGAACTCGATTAGGGATAGACGGCCCACACCCCACGAGTTACGGCTGTGATTGGCAAGGAGCCAGGTTCGAAGATCCTCGCGCGAATTGAACTCGACCCGCTCACAGCTCACCGCTCACCGCTCACCGCTCACCATGGGATGGTGGCAATTCCAGGCGCTCTCGATGCCAGCACCTCAAGGGTGTTAGTTCTCGAACTCCCACTGGTCTGCTCCGTGAGCCGTGTGCTCCGGCTGAATCACATCATCCTGATCATCAAAGATCTCGTGTGCGGCATAGGCCCCGATCACAGGGAAGATGCGATCCGGATAGATCTGAAAATCGAAGATGTCTTCGGTGATCAGAGGTCGCTGAACAGAAATGGACAGCACGCCATTGGCATTTGATCCGCTGATCTGCGTGAGGTTGTCCTTGTTGTCCAGAGGACTTCCGCCTGGGGTGACAAGGATCGGATCGGTGTCTTGCACTGGCGATGGGAAGAACGGCAAAGTTGGGATGCCGGGGTTGTACGCATCCCACGCAAAAGGCTGACCCTCATCCCACCAGACGATGATGCAATCGGCAGGGAACATGAATTCGCTGAAGCACAAACCCATCCAGCCGTCCAGCCCGTTGACCAACTCGAAGGTGAGGGTCAACGTGTCGTTGTCGATTACGTGATATTGGATCGTGAAATTCTCGTCCATAACCCACATGCCGCCGCCGTACACCGTCGACGAGGTGGCATCCATAAACAGATAGGGCGATGAGATCCTGACTGAAGAACCAAACTCCCTCACGAAGCGGTCGACCGTAGCCTGAGAGGGCACCGAGTCCCCAAAAAACGGACGGATGACACTCACCCATCTACCCGTCTCCTCGTCGTACTCCGGCCTGTCCTGCTCGAATTCCAGAACCCGAGTCTGACCGCCGTCTTCCCACAGGAGGGCACTGTTAGGGGGGATCCGACCGAAGAGCGCAGCCCACTCCGTGGGATCAGCCAGGTCATCGAAATCCACTGCGCCTGTCCGGCGAGAATCACAACCGTATCCGGCCCCCAGGTACCAGTTGAAGTAGCTCGGATCACCGGATTCCAGCCGCAGGGAGTCACCATCCGGACCCACCGTCACCGTGGCACCGCCCAGCAACCCGACAAAATCCGACCCTGCGGGAACGTGTCCCTCATCGACCGCATCAGCTCCGGCCTGACAGGTCTGCGGGTCGGGTGCCGTGATGGGAGATCCACTCGCGAAGAAGGCCAGATCCTGACCCGCTACCGCGTGGGAGGTAAACCGACTACTAGTGGTGAATCGCAGCCTCGCCCGGTATCGGCCCTCTCCCACCGCCTTGGGCACACCCATGCGCACCGGGACATGGCGTGTGGTGCCGTCGAGCGCGAGTTCGACAACCGGTCCCGATCCGTTGAAGGCCGCACGCCAAGCCACCTTGTCCGCTAGATCAGAGAAAGCGATGGTGCTAGCTGCGCGGGCGGGCCGATCGGTGAAGTGCGCCAGTTCCTCCGCTGTGAAAGTGAGGTAACGCGTCGCACCGTCGCCTCTCGCGATCGTGACATCACGCAGGATGCCGGTGTACAGGGAATTCGCCTGATTCTGTTCACCCTTGCGAGAGCGGATGGCGATGCATTGTGTTCCTTCCTGTTGGCTCTTCGCGTCGTCGGTCTGCACCAATGTGCGACCGCCAGACTCAGCCGAAACAGAGTCGAGGCATAGAAACGCCCTACCGCCATCGGGAATACGCGCACCAGCCACCTGCAGGTCAGCGAACGACACGATGCCGACATACGTCGAGACGTCATCTCGGGTACGCACGAATCGAAGGGGAATCGGCTCGAGGGTGACACGGGCGGGCTCCACCCTCGTGCCACCTCGCGAGTCGTATTCGACCATCTGCACCGCGATCGAGACATCCTCGGCGGTCGAACCACTGACTCTCGCCCGCACCTTCAGCCCGCGGTGGTCGCCCGCAACATGGGGATTGAGGTTGACGACCTTGCCACTGGTGATCGCGACTGATTCAACAGTTGTCACGCTATCCGCTGCCGCCGGTAGCCCCATCATCGACCACACGAGCGCGGTCACAGCACTCGCGATGATGGCAGCATGGGCAGACTTGGGCTTCACGATCACCCCAGGATAGTGCTTTCGGGGCCCTCGATG
This sequence comes from Actinomycetes bacterium, assembly GCA_965657825.1. Taxonomy (GTDB): domain Bacteria; phylum Actinomycetota; class Actinomycetes; order S36-B12; family S36-B12; genus M55B157. The sequence goes on from CBFHQG010000010.1 coordinate 2,758, forward strand.
CCCGGCGTCGGTTGATCTCTCGTGTCAAATTGACAGACGTCAGCGGATCGACGCGCGCGGGGGCAAGGCGATCACCGGATTGCCACATGACGTGAGGTCTCGACGCAGGGCGCTCGACTCCACAGGGTCGACACTCAACGACCACCGATACTTCACCGCGACCCACGTCGTCACATAGGTGCATCGGTAGGTGTCCTGTGCCGGCAGCCACTCCGCCGGATCCCGATCACCCTTCGAACGATTCGACGACGCCGACACGGCGATCAATGATCCCTCGTAGTCCAGATCATTGGCGAACGCCTGCCGAGTCTGCGCGTCCCACTCTCGCGCCCCCGAATCCCAGGCCTCGGCAAGGGGCACGAAGTGGTCGACGTCGAAGGTCGAAGGGTCCCGGGTCACGACCCCGTCGAACATCGACTGCCACCTTCCTGAGGTGATCCGGCACCCCGTGGTCGTGTGCGTCGGTGTGGTCGACTCTTGCAGAAGCACCTCTTCGCGGGTGTCGCATCCGTCGCCATCAGCATCGATCCAGTGCCGGAACAGGGACCTGTCATACCCGGAGCGAATCTCCTCACTCACCACGAGCGCCGACAGGACCGATAGCGCGTTCCCAGCTCCACCCGGAGGGTTAGACGGGGAGACAGCGAAATCCTTCTTCCTGCTCCAGCGCTTCCACTCACCGTCGATGTTCGCCCGAGCCTGGATCACCACCGACTCGGTTCCGCGATCCAGCCTGAGCGTGCAGGAGCCGGAGGCACGGACCCGGGTGATCAGGCAGCGATCACCGCCTCCGCGTACCTCGAGGTAGGTGAAACTCTGCTTCCGCAGCTTCTTCGACGCCTTAACGGTCACACTCAACAAGACCGCGCCGGGAGCGCTGTCCACCGTCACCGAGCGAACGTTGGGGACCATCCACTTCTCGCTCTTCGCAGCCGTGGACACGGTCACCGGCTCGGCTGCCACGGGCGCGTCTACTGCCCCGCTAGCCGGCAGTGCGAACCCACCAAACGAAATCGCGGAGGCCAAGCCAACTGTCGTGGCCATGACCACCGACGATGTCAGCCGAGACGACACGCTGCCCTCCACCCCTCAATGGCATCTTCACGCTATGGCAAGGGCTGGCTCATCGCAAGGCAATCCGGATTCGACGAACCGCACTTGGACGCTTACCGTGGAAAGGTGACTATCGAACGCCTTGTGGGGGTGTACCGGGCAGACGGCGGTGTCCGCGGTGAATTCCGCTACCTGATCGACCACTACCTTCGTGGCGAATCCTGCTCACTCTGCGACATCACCCACTCACCCTTCCGACGGAAGGCGACATGGGATGAGCAGGTTGAGAAGCTCGGCATTCCCTTCACCCTGCTGCACCTGAACGAACTCGACGAGGATCTGACCGCGTTCGTCGGCGATCGAGCCGCCTGCGTCGTTGCGCAGACAGCAGAGGGATGGACATTCGTCCTCGATAACGAAGAACTCGCCGCGCTGGACGGTTCCGTAGAGGGCTTCTTCACCCTGTTGCGCGAGCGGCTGTCTTCGGAGTGAGTGTTTGACTGCACGACGTCGATTGTTAAATCATCGCCCACTGCATCCTCATGGGGCGGCCCCCTATGTCTTCTCCACAGCCTCGCGGTCATAGAAGGTCCTCGCAAACGGCTTGGGATCGGCGAATAGTGCTGTAGGCAATCTTCGATCGCACGATGAGCGCACCTCCATGGCCATCCGGTGCCGTCAACCCCCTGGCTCGCCACCATCACACGGTGCGGATTTCCTAAGCGACCCGAGAGACGGCCCTCACCGGCCCCGCGACCCCCCTCTTCGGGGGTACACCGATCAGGACCTCATGGTCAGCGCAATGCTCCACACCCGGGCATGGGCCTGCTCCACGGCCGACTGCATGCGCTCGTCACCAATAACGCGATAGGCCGACCGCAGTCCCTCATCATCCACGCAGGCAAGGGCAGCATGGACGTCATCGGCGACCAACCCCTGCGGATACTGGCGAGGACCGATCCCCCCACTTCCGAAGTTGGCGTCGAGGCCCTTCAACAGGGTCACCCCGGTGAGGAATCCGACATAGCCCTTGCTACCCAATGCCACGGTCGGCCGTCCGACGGCGATCCCCTGCAGCGCACCGCGACCCGGCGACACCACCACGGACGCCTCTGCCATGGCGGCGGCGAGGTCCGTACCGGGCATCCAGCCGCGGCACTCGAAGGTCGCAGTCCCGCCCACCCGTGCCTTCGCAGCCGAGCAGGCCTCCTGCAGGTTGGCCAAGCCCGAACCATCACCGGCGACCACAACCGAGACTCCAGCGAATCGCTCCTCGCTTGAGATCGCTTCGATCGCCTCGACCGTGAGGTCGACGACGAACTGCTTATCGGTATCCCAGCGGCTGGCGAACAGAATGGAAGGGCGTTCGGGTTGCTCGGATGCGGGAACGAAGGTGTCCAGATCCACCGCGTTCGGGATAACCACGACCCGGGCGGGATCGATGTCGGTCTTGCGCAGGATGAAGCGGCGGGTGAGGTCGGAGACCGTGACCGCGATGTCGACGGCTGGCTCGGCTGCAGTCAAGGTCTCGGGTCGAGATCCGTGGTACGTCACCAGCAGCGGTGCATGATGGCGCTCCTTCAGTGCGAACGCCGCCTCCCTCGCTTTGCCTGGGTGGGCGTGAATCAGGTCGGGGGTCGCTACCTCGAGAACAGCGGTCGCAGTCTCCTCGGGGTGATTGAAATCCGTCTCGACTACCTCGACGAGCATCGACATCTCAGTGGCGAACTCACCGGACGGGCAGGCAAGAGTAACGTCGTAGCCGAGGCGACGCGCGAAGGACACCTGGTCGCGGACATGATCATGTAAGCCGCCGTGAGCAGATCGGTAATTCACCAGTATCGCCAGGCGGCTCATGGCTGGGCCTTCCGCCGCAGAGGCTTGCGATCCCACAGGTACGTGCGCGCAACCCCCCGCACGTCACGTTCCTCGACCTGTTCAACGAACCAGTCAACGTCAGCCGCCTCGATTCGCCCCGCACCGGAGTACACCTCTCGATACTGCCTGGTTCGGTAGGGGCGCCCGGTCACGTTCTCACTGCCATGGTGATCTCCGGCCTTGCGGAGGTATCCGACTTCAGCCGGGTCACCGCAGGAGGCACCGAGAGCCGCGACCTTTTCCAGCAGGAGGCGCGGCTGTCGGACGACCTGGTGGTGAACGACCCAGAAGCTGCGCAGAGGGCTGCGCTCCGACCAGTCGTGCATCGCGTAGATCCAATCGACCCACTGCGTGGCCAGTACCCGCAGCCGATCCCGATCGAGCATCACCTCATCGCGCTTCTCGCGCTTTGCCCGGTGCCGCTCATAGGCATCAGCCCAGGTCACCGCATCACGGACGCAGATCATCACCGCCATGGAGTTATCCCGATACGCTGAAACGATCTGCGGATAGTCACTGACCTGCAGATCGGTGATCGCGATGCCGACGTCACCCTGCTCGAGCAGGGTGACATGGTGATCCAGATCAGGCGCTGCATGCTTGCTGCCCAACACGGTGGCAAGCACCCGCACATCCGGGCAGGACATCTCGACCAGCGCCTTCGCGTAGTTGGTCCCGCTGCGTTCCAAGCCGAACTGCTTGATCCAGATCCGGGCCACGACCCGAGCATAGAGGCGCCGATCAACCTGGGCAGGTGCCCTCCGCCAAGAAAATATCGGAATCCTTCATTTCGACGTGCTGCTCGTTCTACGACTTCGCCGCGAAGTCGTCCTTGAGAGCCGGAATGATCCGCTCGCCGTATTCCAGCAACGTGCCTTCCTTGTCATCGTGCTGCAAGTAGATCGCGAACTGATCGACCCCCAGCGCTTGGAGTTCCCTGAGCCGGCGGATGTGCTCCTCAACCGGGCCGATGATGCAGAAACGGTCGATTACCTCGTCGGGCACGAAGTCGGTGTGCGTGTTTCCGGCTCTTCCGTGCTCGTTGTAGTCATAGCCCTTGCGTTCCTTGATGTAGTCGGTCAGCGCCGTGGGAACATGCGTCCCCTCGCCGTAGCGTTCGACGATGTCGGCGACGTGATTGCCGACCATGCCACCGAACCACCGCAATTGATCGCGTGCGTGTGCGACATCGTCGGTGACATAAGCCGGCGCGGCGACACAGATGTAGACGTCATCGGGATTGCGCCCTGCAGCTGCCGCGGCATTGCGTACCGCCTCGATCGTCCACGCGGCAATCTGTGGATCAGCCAACTGCAGGATGAAACCATCACCCACCTCACCGGTGAGCGCAAGGACCTTCGGACCGTATGCGGCGACGAACACCCTGGTCGCATCGTCCTTCGCCCAGGGCAGGCGGATCGTGCTGCCCTTGTACTCGATGGGCCGCCCATTCGTCAGGTCCTGCAACTGCAGCACGGCTTCTCGCAACTCTGCCACCGTGCACGGCTTGCCGTTGGTCAACCGCACCGCGGAATCCCCGCGGCCGATTCCGATGACCGTCCGATCTCCGTACATCTCGTTCAAGGTCGCGAACATCGACGCTGTCACCGTGAGATCACGGGTGGCCGGATTGGTCACCATCGGACCGACGATCACCCGACGTGTTTCATCCAGGATCTTGGAATAGATGACGTACGGCTCCTCCCACAGGATGTGGGAGTCGAAGGTCCACACGTAGTCGAAGTCGAGCATCTCAGCACGGCGGGCCAGATCGATCACCCGAGCTGCCGGTGGTGTGCACTGCAGAACGACACCCAGATCCATCTCACGTGCTCCCTTCGACGACCCGGCCGGTCAGGCGCGAGTGATATCTCCGTAGGCATCCGGCCTACGGTCGCGGTAGAACGCCCAGCGATTGCGCACCTCAGCTAGCAGGTCCATGTCAAGATCCCGCACGAGCAGTTCGGGAACGAAGGGGTCGGCGGCTTCACCGACGAAAGCCCCCTGCGGGTCGACGAAATAACTCGTTCCATAGAAATCGTTGCTCCCGTAGTCGGCCTCGATCCCGACCCGATTGATGGCCCCGACAAAGAACTCGTTGGCAACTGCAGCCGCAGGCTGCTCCAGCTTCCATAGGTAGGACGACAGGCCCCTGTGGGTCGCTGAGGGATTGAAGACGATCTGCGCGCCATTCAAGCCCAGCGCCCGCCAACCTTCCGGGAAATGCCGGTCGTAGCAGATGTACACGCCCACCGTCCCAACCGCGGTGTCGAACACCGGATAGCCGAGATTGCCCGGACGGAAGTAGAACTTCTCGAAGAAGCCCTTCACCTGCGGGATGTGTGTCTTGCGATATTTGCCGAGGTACCGGCCATCGGCGTCGATGACGGCTGCGGTGTTGTAGAGGATGCCGGGCTGCTCCTCTTCGTACATCGGAAGAACCATCACGATGCCGAGCTCAGCTGCGAGTGCGGAGAACCGCTCGGTGGTCGGCCCGGGGATGCTCTCGGCATAGGAGTAGTACTCCGGATCCTGCACCTGGCAGAAGTACGGACCGTAGAACAGCTCCTGGAAGCACACGACCTCAGCGCCCTGCGCGGCAGCCTGTCGCGCGTATTGCTCATGCGCGACGATCATCGATTCCTGATCCCCTGTCCAGGCAGTCTGGACGAGGGCTGCGCGGACACCGGTCATCAACGACTCCTTCGTGGTTCAGTCACGCTACCGCGTTCGACTCGCCACCGCAGGCATCTCTGCACAGCACGTGCCTCCTACTGCTACTCCTTTCGCGTCAGGGGATGGGTGGTAATTGCGAGCAGGCGGACTCGACCGCCTGCGTGTTACCGCGTAGCACCTCACCGGAGGGATCGGCTTCGAGCACCTCGCGCGCCGTACCGACTGCTCCCTGCAATTGTGAGACACCGGGGACATCCGGATAGTCCGTAACGACTCCGGTGACGATCCCCAACGCTTCCTGCAGCAGCGAAGCCGACTGCTCGGGCGTGGTCTGCGGATTCGTGGCCATGCGCACCAGGTCGCAGGCGGTGTCGAGTTGGCGGGCCGCATCGACGGTGTCCCGTGCCTGCCCGGCAGCGCTCGTGCCCGCCTCGATCGCCGATTGTCCGGCCTCGATCGCACCCTGGCCGACCGCAATCGCACCCTGCCCCGCCCGCACGACTCGGTCGGTGGCATCACGCACACCGTCCACGCCGAGGAACGCCACGAGTGCCACACCCGTGACGATGAGGAGGACCAGCAGTTTGCGCATCACCCACGACGGTAGGCAGGTCACGCTCATGCAGGCAAATCGGCGCGCAACGCCATACCCCGCTCCCCAGATGATTCCCAGGCTCGCTGTCAGTTGGCGGCGTGGCACACTCAGGGTATGTCCGTAACCCACGAGGCTGACCCGGGTTGCTCAGCTCTCGGCCATCTGTACCGGCCGGATGGTGAGGCGAAGGTGTGCATCACCTGCGGCCACATCATGGCTGACGAGGACTCCGGGGATTCCTGAGAGTCGCCACCGTCACGCACACGCGCACGGCTGGATCTACTCTGTGCGCATGGGCATCGTGGATCCTCAGATCATCACCGACTACGCACGTGATGGTGCGGTAGTCGTACGTGGCTGCTTCACCCCCCAGCAGGTCGACCTCGTCCGCGCCGGAGTAGCCCGCAACCTCGATCGACCTGGCCCCCTCGCCGCAGTCGCCAGCGAGGAGTCCGACGCCGGACGATTCATCGAGGACTTCTGCAACTGGCAGCGGATCGCCGAGTACGAGGAGTTCATCCGGACCTCGCAGGCTGCGGCGATCGCGCGTGAACTCATGCAGTCCGAACACGTGCGCCTCTACCACGATCACCTTCTGGTCAAGGAGGCCAAGACGCGTCAGCGCACACCGTGGCACCAGGATCAGCCGTACTACAACGTCGAGGGTCGCCAGAACGTCTCCATGTGGATGCCACTGGATCCGATCCCTCTCGAATCGACCCTGGAGTTCATCGCCGGCTCGCATCGTGGGCCCTGGCTCATGCCACGGACTTTCCGCGATGAGCAGGCAAAGTGGTTCCCCGAAGGCTCACTCGCCGAACTACCGCGGATCGACGACGACCGCGACGCCTATCCGATTCTCGGCTGGGAACTGCAACCCGGCGACGCAGTGTGGTTCCACATGCTCACTCTCCATGGTGCCGGTGGCTCACAGGGATTGCGGCGAGCATTCTCGCTGCGATTCCTCGGCGATGACATGACACATGCCCCGCGCCCCTGGCGCACCTCACCGGAATTCACCGGACTGGTCGATGACCTACCCGCCGGTGTCGCAATGGATCATCCGCTGTTCCCTCAGTTGATCTGACACATCCGAACGAAGCATCGGGCGTCACAGTCCGGCACGCTTGGCCTTCACCAGCAGATCTGCTCGACCTCGGGCACCGAGGAGTTTGCTGAGTGCGGTGACATCAGCCTTGATCGTCGCCTGGGAATATCCCAGCATCGACGCGATATCACGCGTGGACATCCCTTCTCGAAGGTGAATCAGGATCTCGCGCTGGCGGGCAGTGAACTCCAGCGGCGGAGATTCACCGGCCAGCTCGCGCGCCTCCCCATTGCGATGCGCATCAGCGATGGTCCACAAAGCGACCGCATCGGCCACAGCATCCAGGGTGCTCCGCACCTCCCAGGTGCGCTCGAGTGTTGCCGCAAACCCGAGCACCAGGAACCCGATCGGCGCTCCCCGGTGGATGAGGGGCACGAAACCGACATCACCCCGGGCCGGGAGTGCTTCGAAGAACGGTCCGGCGAGTGGATACTCCTGTGCGATCTGCTCTGCCGCCATGAACTTCTCGACACCCGTGCGGAAGGTCTCGGCTCCGGGCAGGTGCATGTCCGCGGTCACCACGCCATAGACACGCGCCTCGCGGGGACCGATTCCGTATGCGCCCACCAGATCAGCTGTCACACCATCGGATCGCGCCGAGTAGATGATGGCCATGGTGGCACCCACCGAACCCAGGACACCCCGCACCATCGCGTACGCGACGGTGTCACCGTCGGGAAGATCACGCAGCACCGACAGGAAACTCGGCAGCGGTGCGGTGATCATGGGGCGTTCTTCGCTCCGGGTGTTTCGACGCTTCGCTGGCACTGCTCCCCCCGGTCCTGTTCATCATGTGTCGCTGTACCCGCCTCGATACGGGCGTGCTGATCCGTCCGACGAATTAGCGATAGCCAGGCTATAGCCCAGCCATTCGTCTCGCCTGAGAACGCCGGATACCAGTAGGAATGGTGGTGTCCGTCAGTCGCGGGGGGTGACGGAACGAGCTCGGGTCGCTGCCTCACCGGGGGACTACGGACGCAGCGGCCCGAGCTCGATTATTTCCTCCGGCTTCCGCTCCCACCGAGCCGTCCCCACATGCCAGCACACCGAGTTTGCCTCGATATTCGGACGGCTGTGCGATTCAGAGATGACCGTGAGCCCACTCCCCATCGCTGCCCCGGCGAATCAGCTCAGCGCGATGACGTCCTGATGCACCAGGCGCAAACCGGTCTCAACGCCGCGCGTAGCGGAATTACGCTGACCATCGGTGCGCCACTGCTCGTACTGCTCGATCACCAGACGATCCCGTCCACCTGAGACACTCGACCCAAGGTTGAGAGATCCACTCCACGAACCCTCTCCGGTTCGATTGTCATAGCGCGCGGTCAACTCCGAACGGTCGACCTCCTGCCAGTAGGCCGAATCGGCGGTGATCGGCACATCGGCGTTCAAGCGTTCGTGGATCACGAATGCTCGACCCGGGCCACTGGCATCCATGCTCTTCTTATAGGCCGGCCCACTCAGGGTCACTTGAGCTTGGATCCCGACGCGCGGTCGCCGACTGAGTTGCACCGTCGCGGTACGAGCCGGATCGATCTGCACGACATCGAGCAGGGTGATCGGCGATAGACGCAGCGCATCGGGCGCCCCTGCCTGGTACCGCGCGAGAGCCAAACGCACGAACGGTCGATACGAGTCATCGATATCGACCTCGAGATCCACGTACCACTGATCACGCTGCGCATCCCACCCGGTAAGCGAGCCATCGGCAGCCTCGCGACCCACCGAATAGCGCACCAGATCCACCGCCAGCGAGGGATCCTCGGCCATCGCGACACCGGACACACTGCCCGCAGCATTGGTGAAATGACGCGCAGCCGGCCAGTTCGCCGGCAGCGATCCCCCACTGATGGTCGCCGGATCGCCACCCCATCGCGTGACGTATTCACTGACCGCACCCCCACCGCGGGCTGGGCGCAGGATCACGGCCAGATCTTCCTCGAGGCCCGAAGACCACCACGGTCGGTCCAGATACAACCGCAGCGCAGCGGTCGACCGCGTGGAGGTGACCGCACGGCCGCCGACGCTCGGGGTGCCCGGTGTGCTCCACGACCAGGCGGGAACAACGGAGGCGATCTCCGGTTGCAGCGGTCGGGAACTCGCCGGCAGCACGATGTCACGGGCCTGTCGGGTGGCCGGCGCATCGGTGGTCGACAGGGTGATCGGTGTTGTGATGCCCGAGACCGTCGCATCTCCGGCGGGGACAGCGCCACTCGGCAGAAGGGTGATCGTGCCCGCGACAGGATCCTCCGTGTAGTCGACGTCGAGTGTGCCGCTGACCACGGTGTCACCACTGGCCCACGAGACGCGGGCACTTCCCGGGACGATCGCTTGCGCAGATCCGGCGGAGTCAGGGACGACGATCACTGTGGCCCCTCCGGCAGCACCGGTGGTCGTCGTCGCACGCTCCTGCCGGAAATACTCCGCGTAGCGAGAGAACGCCGTCGCGGTGAGCTCCAGATCCCGGCGCCGGGTGTCGGGGAGTTGGACGACGGCATCGAGCGGATACGGCGTCGCCGCGGCCGGCCCGCCCGGTGCCGGATTCTCGATGTTCACCGTGCCGATCTGTCCGGCCGCATTGGTCTCGATGCGAGGCGCGGCAGTTCCCGGACCGGCGTCGATACCCGAGGTGATCTCTCCGGTCAGCGTGATCGACTCCACCGAGGGTTGATCCAAGTGCAGGGTTCCGGCGAGATCGACGGGGGTCTCTCCCTGGGCGCGAGTCGCCGTCCACGCGTCCGTGGAGTCGAAATACGGGGCACTCACCGGCTGCTTCACTGCATGCACGACCGTCAGGCGACGATCTGGCGAGAGTTGCCAGTAAGCACCCTTCGCCGCATCAGCCGCCGACGCGGATGAACTGACGCGAGACCACAGGTCGAGCAGGTCCAGGTCGCTCGTCGGGATCGAACAGGAGATCCGCAGATACTGGGTGCGTCCTGGAGCAACCTGCAGATCGATCACCTGCCCGCTGACCGTGGCACCGGGGGTTCCAGAGCCGCCGACGCTGAGGCCGATGGGTACCAGATCGGGCCAGGTGCCACCGAAGGATGCACTGGCCTCGGTCACGATCGTGCCGCTGGGCACCGGGACACCTCGAATGAGGACCCCCGAGCCGAGCGGATCGGGGTAGAAGGGGGTGACGCCCTGGGTGGGAGACGACCAGTTGAAGGTGATGACGTCGCCGTCCGCGGAGTATCCAGGGGTACTCGGCCCGTACTGAGCAGCGTCGCGCGCCGCGATCTGGGAGTACTTCGCCGGATCAGGTCGACCGGCTGAGTCGAGCAGTCCGTGCTGCTCGACCAGCCAGGGAGTGACGCGCGGTGGAGTGAGCCAGCGGGTCGAGGTCTCACTCGGATCGACAGTCGACCCATTGCCGAGACTGCGAATCACCGCGGTCTGCGAGGTCTGCGCCCAGGTGTAGGAAGACGTGCCCTTGACGTCACCGATGTAGACGACCGGTGAGGTCACCGGTTCGTGTCGACGGTATGTGACGCTGCGGATCGCGCTGGTCGGTGCTGTTGCCGATAGTTCACGTGCGACACCACCCATGAACACCTCACGCAACCGCACCTCGTACAGCGTTCCGAAGCGGAGTACGGGTAGTTGCGCACCACCGGGAGGTGCCGTGTAGTCGATCGTCGCACCGAACTGCGGTGGTGGTGGACTCAAGGGACTGATGACATTGGCTTCACTGTCTGCGTCGACCGCACCACCGGGGCGCTCGATCGCCTGACTCCACCCCAGCCACGCGCTGACCACGCCGGAGTACCGGTATTCGTTGTCCGTGTTGTTCTCCGGTCCTACTCCGGCAGGCTCGGTCCATCCCTCATCGACACCGAGGTCGACGGTGCTCGCACCATAGGTATCCGGGTCCGGACGCCAGATCCCGTTGCGCAGATTCAGACTGCGCCACGCACCGATGCCTCCGACACGAACGTCCATGCGATACCCGATGAGCATCTCCTCGGCATCGAAGATGCTCATCGACGAGGAGGAGTAGTTGATCGACTGGGCGATCCCCCACTGACGGATGAACTCGTCATGCTGGCGTTCGGCCATCTTCGGACGCAAGAGGATCACCCCGGAGCTCGATCGCGCCGGGAGTCCTTCACGAGAGCGGGAGAACTCCGTGGTGAGCCCCTCCGACTCCGCCCGAGCCAATCCGGCTGCCAGCGCGGTCATGTTGAGCGTCTCCGCACCGACCTCGCTCGTAACGATCGGCCAGTCGGTTCCATCTCCGCGGATGTCGACGAAACCCGGTGAGGTGACCGGCCTTCGATACCGGGCATGGAAGTCAGTGGCGTTGATGCTGTAGCGGACACCGGACGGGAGGTCCGACACCGCGCCGGGTGGTGTGTACACCGGGTTGATGCGCACTTCACCATTGGCCGGGATCGAGCTAGTCGGTGTCGTACCGGTCGATTGCAGATCCGCCGGGTCGACCTCGAGGTCGATGATGAAGCCGATCTGCCGCAGCAGGTTGGGATGCGAGTCGAGGACCGCGAACTTCTCGTGGAACTCCCATTGCGGCCATACGGCCGGTGCAGCCAATACGGCCGGGTCGGTCTCGACCGGAGCAGCGAACTGCTTGAGCTGCACGATTGCGGTCTGCAGTCCCTGCTCGGTCGACGTATTCGGCGAATCGGTGTACCCATTGGCATTGAGCTGGCCGTTGATCTGTTCTTCGATCTGAATCAGGGCACCCTCATCGATGGCATAGCCGCCGATCAATCCACCATCGGGCCGGACGAGGGCACTGACCTCCGGGCGCACCGCCGGGGAGCCGCGGAACACCTGCTCCTGCGCGCGATTGAGCGCATCGAAAAGTCCGCCGAGGTTCGCGGAGCGGATCTTTGACTGCGAGTAGTCATCTGCGGAGTAGGACCGCACGACGGTGGCATCAGGGAACATCGTGCGCAGCATCGACTTCGATGGATCCGCCGAGACCCGCTTCGCCGGACCACTCATCCGCTGGCCCGAACCGGGGTCATCGAAGGTGACGGTGAATTGGATCGCCTGGGCACCGGTGAACAGATCAGCCCAGGCACCCCCCGCAAATGCGGGCACGGACGCCAGAGTCGTCGGGCCGGTGGTCGACGTGATCTGCGGGATGACCACGAGGGTGATGCGCGGAGCTTGCCCGCTCCCCAGGCCACGCGGTACGGGGATCCACAACAGGCCGAGGTTCACGCTCATGCGAAGGCTCCACACCATTCATCCCAGTCGGACTGGGTCATCACATCCGCGAAGGTGATCGGGGTGATATCTGTCGCCGCGGCTTCGACGGAGTCACGTCGCACGCTGGAACTGCTCAACCCGGGTACCTCGGGCATTACTCCGCCGGTGACACTGCGCTTCATCTGAATCTTCACGGTCTTCTTGATCCCGCAGACCTTGACCTTCACGGTGCAGGTCGCCTTACCGGTCAGCTTGATCCGCTCGCCCGGGGCCGGAAGTTCCGCGGTGAGACCGACGCAGATCTCGATGGAGATGCTCACGATGCCGAGCACCTCGACTCGGCCTTTCACACACACGAATGCGGTGAGTTCGATGAGCGCCGCATCACCGCGTCCGGTGATCTCGTACTGGATGCCGACGGTGCAACTCACGCCGCCTGAAGCGACACCGAGATCGATCTCCAGGCTGGCCTTGATGGCTGCACCGATGTTGAGGTACTCCACTCCTTCGAGACCGATATCCATCCCGAACCAACCACCACCACCGATTCCCATGATCACAACAGCAAACGGATCATCGGGGCTGGAGAAGGCGAGGGAGAAGCGCACCGGGTCGGCACCGAAGGGGAGGTTGATCGCGACGCTGGTGGACAGGCCGGTGAGGGCGACCGCACCGATGTTGACCTCCGGGACCGCGAGGTTGAAGCCGGTCGTGATCGATCGAGCATCGATATCCAGGATCGGCCCGCTGCCGGAACCGAAGGACAGGAATCGCGCCATATTCGACAGGAATGCCAGCGCATCTCCGAAGACGACATCGCCGATCTCGACCTGCAGATCCTGAGCGCGGTCGGACCCAGCGGTAAAGCCGAATCGCTCAAGGCGGACACTGGCGAAGGTCTTGTCCCCGATGAAGTTGATGAGCAGATTGGTCAAGGCGCCTTCGGCCCGCCAGTACGCCTCCTGGGTGTAGGCGCTGGCCTTAGCGGTGACGGTGACGTAGAAGTCGGCCTGATCGAGTTCGGGAAGCAGCTTCGCCAGCAGCGCACCCGCGGCGGAGTTGAACTCCAGATCCGGACGCCACGTGTAGGTGACCTCGACCTCCAGCGGGATATCGGGCAGGTCGACATCGAAGGAGCGGTTCGTATTGAAGGCCGGTGCCTTGGTGCTCGGGATCCACTTCGTGGGATCGGCCGGATCACGCTCGAGCATGTCGATGCGATCAGGCAGCAGATCAGCCAGCGAGATTCCGCCGAAGAGCTTGAGGTCGCCGAGCATGTCGGCGGGACGTAGTTGAGGCAGCGAGCCACTGATCGAGGGAAGATCCCCCGGAGCACCGGGCAGAACACCGCTGATGCTGCCGATGCCGGCTACTCCGAACTGCGGCGCACTGATTCCCCCACCGCGCTGCGCGTCTACACCGACACCCTGCGAACCGATGCCCTGCAGGAAGATCCCGAGCTCGGACCCTGAGATTCCCGAGTCGAGATAGACGTCAGGGAATTCCACAGACACGCTCTGGTTATTGCCCGCCATGGCCGAGACCCCGTCGATGCTCACCTCGGCTGACCCCAATCGGGGGAAGTTCCATGGTCGGCGTTGGTCGATCAGATCCTGTTCGGAGGGCCGCGCGGAGTTGTCGCCGGAGTCGAGGGAGAAGTCGATGCTGATCGTGGGCAGGGAAGTGGATCCATCATCGCTCGGAGCGAACCCCACGTACTGACCACGTAGATCCGCGCGCCGGAACTCCACATCGAGACCGTCGTAGTAGGTGCGCAGGGCCCGAGCCCCGCTCGCGGTGAAGTTCGCGCGGTTGCCCCGACGATCCGACTCATCCTCGGCGAACAGCCCGGGAACATCGAAGGTGATGCGCTGCCCGCGCCGATCGACTCCGATGAGGGTGAAGGCGAAGGGTGCACCGGAGTCAAGCAGCGGTACGAAGACATTCAGGCCAGCCCACTGTCCGGAGAGGGGCTGGGCCTCGCCGGTGATCGGGGGCGTCGCGAGCGTGGCGAAGCGTAATGACGAGAACGGTGTACCCCGCCCGGCATAGGGCACCCCGGTCGCTGCATCGAGGGCGATGACGGGATCGGTGATGATGATCCGGGTCACCTCGCGCTCGAATGCCTCCGTGGTGCGTCGCGATGATCGACCGAACTCGCGGATCACCTCCGTCTGCAACACGGCAGGAACACCGAAGGGGTAGAGGAAACCGCGGCGGGTGGTGCGGATGTAGGTGTCGCGGCCGTTCCAGGTGCGCTGCTGCCAGGAGGTCAGCGACGTCCACGGCTGGTTCCAGGTGCCCTCCGCACCCATGGTTCCACCGAGTGCGGACAGGGCGAGATCCACCGAAACCGGATCGGCCACGCCACCCTTGCGCACGGTGCCGCGGCTGGTCGACGTCATCCCCGTGAGTCGGCCGATGTCGGAGCGATCCTGTGGATCAGGTCGCATGCGGAAAGGATTGTCGTTCTGACCGACCAGGGGCAGGGGAGCCGCAGGGTTCTTGGCCAGCATGTCGGCAGCCTTCCGGTCGCGCAGCCACACCACGCGCAGACTGTCGTCGGTCAAGTGCGTCCGCCACAGCTCGGTGCGGCCATCCTTGGTCGACCCGGTGGTCTGGTGTTCCCAGGTGGATTCGTCGTTGGGTGACATCACCATGAACCACGGGATCTCGATCGAAGTCTGGGTCTCACTCGGTTCTGCGTAGACAACATCCTTGGAGGGGATGGACTCACCGGCCGGGTAGGCACCGAGGGTGGTGACGCGCGGGGTGAGACTCAGCCAGTTGAGCAGCCCCGAGCGGTCAGCCGAGACACCCGTGCGCGGGAGCGTGAAGGCCAGCCGACTCGGGAGCGCGAGACGAGCGGCTACGGGCGTGCCAGGGGTGGAGCTCGTGACGATCTGCTCGATAAGGGCCTGGGGTCCCAGATCGACGACCATGATCGCGGTCACCGACGACCGAGTCGGCACGAAGCGGTCCTTGGTGGTGCTCAACGTGACGTTGTAGAAGGAGAAGGTCAGCTTCTGCAGGCTGTCACGATCTCGCAGCGCAAATTGCACGCTGGGTCGCGCACGCGTCGACGTGGCCACCGAGCGCACCGCGGCCTCGGCGGCTCCGGGGATGGCGAGCACCGCTGCGGCGATACCGGCGCCACCGAGCAGCCCGCGCCGGGAGATATCAGGCAGGCGGGGACTCATCCCCGTGGAGTCATCTGTCATGCGGGCACACCCTCCACCACGACCCATTTCCGAGAGGCCGACAGGGTGGAGCCTATGAGGCCAGTCCTGTTGAGTCCACCGAATCCGACGAGTCCATCAGGGGATTCGGTTTTCCCCTCTCAGCCGTGGTGCGGGGGGACCTCGCGCAGGTAATCGTCATCCTCATACGGGTCGACGCCCTCGTCGGAGGTCGTATCCGGAAGAAGCGGTGGATCACCGGCGGTAGGACTCACGTATCCAGGCTAGCGTTTCCCCCATGCGGATCGTCCTGCTCGGCGCCACCGGATTCACCGGGCGGCTCACCGCCGAGGCCATGGTGCGCGCTGGTGCCGCCCCTGTGCTGGCCGGGCGCCGCCATGACGCTGTCGCCCGCCTCGCCGACCGCCTCGCCCCCCTGGCGCCCAGCGTCGATACCGAGCCCACGATCGCCGTCGCCGATGCCGATGAGCCGGCCAGTGTGCGACGGCTGCTGCACTCCGGTGACGACGTGCTCGTCACGACCGTCGGACCGTTCATGGAATACGGCCGCGCTGCCGTCGAGGCTGCCGTCGATGCCGGTGCCGGTTATCTCGATTCGACCGGGGAGCCTCCCTTCATCCGCGAGGTCTTCGAGGTCTACGGGCCGCGCGCCGAGGCGAGTGGTGCACGACTGATCACCGCTTTCGGCTACGACTACGTCCCGGGCAACCTGGCCGGGGCGCTCGCTCTCGCCCGTGCTCGTGAGGCCGGGACTCCCGCGGCACGAGTCGACATCGGCTACTTCGTCGAGGGTGACTTCGCGATCTCGTCGGGCACCCGAGCCAGTGCGGCAGGTGTCTTGCTGGCTCCCTCCTACGCCTGGCGACATGGCGTGCTTGCGACAGTGCGGGCAGGTTCTGGAGGCACCCGATCCTTCGACGTCGGTCGCGATCGGCACTGGAGCGGCATGCCCGTTGCGGGCAGTGAGCACCTGACGCTACCGCGTCTGGACTCCAGCCTCACCGACGTCGGTGTGTGGCTGGGCTGGGCCGGCAAGTGGACCCCGGTCGCTGCCGTGGCCGGGAGTGCCCTGGGCGCGCTCGGCAACCTGCCCGGCGCTGATTCCCTACTCGGTGGTCTACGCCGGAGGGCGTCGCGCACCACAGGTAAAGGGCCTGACGCGCGCACCAGATCCAATGCGCGCAGCCTCGTCGTCGCCGACACCACCGACATCGTCGGACGGCCCCTGACCAGCGTGCGCATGGTGGGCCCGACCCCCTACGACCTCACCGCGGAGTTGCTGGCCTGGGGTGCGGTCACCCTCGCCACCACCGATGTTCCAGCTGGTGCCCATGGGCCGGTCGATGCCTTCGGTCTCGAGCGACTCGAGCGTGGCTGCGCCGACATGGGGTTGGTCGCTGTTACATGATCCGTCTCACCGAGCCTGAGTGGCGGGAACGCGCGACCGCTCATGAACACCGAGTCGATGACTGGATCAACCCGCATCTGCAGCGCCGTCGCCACGGCATCGCGCACCCGGTGTGGGACTTCATGTTCGACTACTACACCCTGAGCCCGGCGAAGTTGCGCCGCTGGCATCCAGGGGCCGGTGTCGTGATGACCGGTGATGTGCGCGAGTTCTCATCCATGCGGGGCTACCTCGTCGACAGCTCAGGCGCTCGGGTGGATGAGAATGCGATCGACGAACGCGTGGTGCGATCGACACTCGCACTGTTGCGGGCCACCGCGGATCGCGATGCATCGTTCGGCTGCTTCGGTCGCCATGAATGGGCCATGGTCTACCGCCTATCGCAAGACGAGGTGCGCCACTCCAGTAGGCCACTCCGACTCGACGCCGACAGCATCGCCGAGGTGGTGGAGTCCGCCCCGCTGCGCTGCACCCACTTCGACGCATTCCGCTTCTACACGGCCGCCGCACAACCCTTGAATTCCCTCCAGCCGACTCGGGCGACGCAAATCGACCTCGAGCAACCCGGCTGCCTGCACGCCACGATGGATCTATACCGGTGGGCCTACCGGTGCTACCCGATAGTGGGTGCCGATCTCATCGCTGACGCCTTCGCATTGGCACGCGAGGTACGGGCCGTCGATATGCAGGCCTCACCGTACGACCTTGCCGAACTCGGCTTCCCCGCCATCCGCATCGAGACACCCGAGGGTCGAGCTCTCTACGCCTCCCACCAGCGCGACTTCGCTGAGAGGGGCCAGATCCTGCGTCACCGACTCATCGATGTGCTCAATTCGATCGGCGGGCTGCTTCCCGTCGGACCCTGACGGCTCGTTCGGCAGCCTCGTGGATCTGCGCCACCACGCTGAGAGCGAGCGCTTCCACATGATCATCGGCGTACTGCCAGCCGGAAGTGTCGACCTCGGGATCATCGAGCCACTGCAGGGCCAGGACATCGGAATCCTGCTGCAGCAGTGGGATATACGCGGCGTAGGCCAGGCCGAGGTCGATGAGTCCGCCACCAAGCGCAGCCAGCGCAGGTTGGGCTGTGGGCAGTCTGACCTCGACATATCGGCTCCCGGCGCGACGAGCCGAATCCACACTCGAATCGATGATGTCGACTAGGTCCCGACCCACAACGGAGATCTCGATGACGGCTGAGCCGTTCGTGCGGTCATAGGTCGTCGACCCCACTGATTCCGCGGGGATCTCACTGGCTACGACATCGTGGACGATCGTGCGCTCCCATGATGCGTGGGACAGCACGGTGCGCAGGATCGACTCGTAGGGCCGCGGGACGTACACCTCGACAGGATCGAGCGGGCGCAGAGCCGCATAGGCGACTGTCAGACTCTTGCGTGTCGGGAGCAGCCCATCGGTGATCCCCACCTGAGCGATCGCGTGCCCGCAGTCGACTCGGAGGCCGACCATCACTGCACCTTCTTTGAGCGCGAGTGCCTGCGTGGCGGTGTGCGTAAGGACGGGTTCACGGAAACGGCCCACGGTGCCCATCGCCTCGAGTCGCTCGAGCAACCGCTCGCCCAGTTGGGCGGCGATACCTCGATGGCGGTACCTCGGGTCTGTCACGGTGCCACCGGATTCCACGACATTCGGACCATGACGGACCGCTCCCCAGTGGGCGACGATCTCACCCGCCCGAGTCACCGCCACTTCACCGATCCGCGTCCCGGCGGTGATCGCAGCAGCGATGCGATCGGGGTAGTACATGTCGGGGTGGGCATAACTCCACCCGTAGCAGCGGTAGATCAAGGCGGTGAGCCCTGCAGCATCAGCAGGGGTGAGGTCGCGGATGGAGACCTCGTCACTACTCGGCGGAGCATCCTCTTCGAGAACGTCGATCCCAGCATGGTCGAACACCTGGTGGTGAGCCTGCAGTGCAAGGCGCACCTCGGTGACGTTCGCATGCCCGTCCGTGCTGACTCGCGATCCGGTGACGACGCCGAGGGTCACGAGCGGATGCAGGGTTCTGGGCTCGGCCTGACTCGGCGCCCCACCATCACGCAAGGTCACGACGACCTCGGTGCCCACCACATCGATCTGCACCGATACATCACCCTCATCGACACCGTCGACGCTGCGGGATCGCACATCCTCGAGGAGTAAACGCATAACGAGCGCACACCCATCTCCGTCACCCCCGAGTCGCTCGACTGCCATGCGAGCCGCGGCCGCGAGGGCAGCTCCGCCGACGTCGTCCGGGGGAGCTGTGACGGTGATCACGGGTGGGGCACTCCTCGCTCGTCGAGTACGGCGAGAATCGCGGCGTAGCGTTCATCGATGCGGCGTGCGGTGTCCGCGTCATAGTCCCGACGCCAACGACCCACGTGCGCCTGATCGGCGATCACCCGCTTGTCGAACCATTCCCGCATCCGCCGGTCATCCTCGAGTTCGAGGAACTGCAGAAGCCCGTCGAGGGACTCCTTACGATGCGTGGCCGCAAGTTGCTCCAGGTCGATGCGCAGGACGCGACCGGACGGGGCGCGCTGTTCGGCCTCATGTGCCTCGATCATGCGGTCACGCCAGGCGTCGAGCCCATCGAAAACCTCACCCGGACCAAACGGCTTGCTCACGAACGATGCCGCGACATCCCGGCCATCACGCATCATGTGCACAACGCGACCCTCGGGAAACAGTGCGAGCACCCGATCGGCGGCACGGGCGTTGGCTGGCGTGGTGTCCACCCATCGCGCATCCGGATCGCGCTTCGTCCGCGACGAGATGACGGTCTCAGCGAATCGACGTGACGCGGCGTACGAATCGACCTCGAACTGTGCGACGTAGTCGGCGAGCAGGTGATCCATCTCCTCGCGGGTCACCCGTCGGTACAACCCCGAGGTCGCACCCGAGGGCTTCACCCGCTCGAACCAGTGGGCATAGACGTTGTGGGCAACATCCGCTGGTGTGCAGCGCCCAGCGAACGCATCCGCAAGACCACCGGTAGAGGCGATGAACCGCAACTCCCGGGGATTCGTCGAGCCGACATCGCGATGGTGACCGAGTAGGCGTCCGGCGATCGTGGTGCCGCTGCGACCGGTGCCACCGACGAATATCGGCGCGATTGGTGCCTCACGGATGACCAGATCCACGACGCGCAGCCTAGCCGCGAGCACCTAGTGTCGGGGTCATGCGCATCCCTACCGACTTCTCCCTCGGAGTATCGACCTCGGCCTGGCAGATCGAAGGCGATGTCGCCGGGCGCGGCCGGTGCATCTGGGACGACTTCGCGCAACGCCCGGGCATCGTGGTCGACGGCAGCACCGGGGAGCCGGCCTGCGACCACATCGCGCGCCTGGAGGAGGACCTCGACTGGTTGTCCTGGCTGGGTGTCGACACCTACAGCTTCACCATCGCCTGGACCAGGGTGCTGCCGGCAGGGCGCGGACCGCTGAACCCCGATGGGCTGGCCTTCTACGACCGGCTCGTCGACGGATTGCTCGCCCGGGGCATCGCCCCCACCGCGACGCTCTTCCACTGGGATGGACCTGCGTCGATGAGTTGGGCCGATCGAGACACCGCAGAGGCATTCGGGGAATACGCGCAGGTGGTGGCCGGGCACCTCGGTGACCGGGTCACGCGATGGGCCACGATGAATGAGCCCTGGTGCCAGGCCTTTCTCGGGTATGCGATGGGCATCCACGCTCCGGGTCTGCGCGATGCACCGATGGCACTCGCCGCCGCACATCACCTCCTGCTGGCCCATGCCCGAGGCGTCGCGGCCCTTCGGATGTCCGGTGCCCAGCAGGTGGGCACAGTGTTGAACCTCATGCCGGTGATCCCCGAGCATCACGAAGCCTCCGCCACGGCACACCACATCGACGGCATCCAGAATCGACTGTTCCTTTCTCCGCTCGCCGGTCGTGGCATACCCGAGGATGTGCTCGCGCACACCGCCCACCTCACCGATTGGGGATTCGTCCGCGACGGTGATCTGGAGGAGATCGCCGCGCCATTGGACTGGCTGGGCGTGAACTACTACACCCCCATGCGGGTGCGCATCGATGACGGAGGGGCTGACCATGCGATCGGTCAGGATGTGAGCGGTTTCCCCGGCGCTGATCAACTAGCCGACGGCCCCGTGGAGTTCGCCCCGCGCGAACCCCGAACCGCGATGGGATGGGAGATCGCCCCCGAGCACCTGACGGGCACCCTGGTCGCGACCGCGGAATGGCTCCCTTCCACACCCTTGATCGTCAACGAGAACGGGGCCGCCTTCGATGACCGCCCCGACCCCAGTGGCGTCGTCGATGACGAGGCGCGGATCACCTACCTGCGTGAGCACCTGAAGGCCACCCTCACTGCGCGGGAGTCCGGGGTCGACGTGCGCGGCTACTTCGCCTGGTCCTTCCTGGACAACCTCGAGTGGGCCGAGGGCCGCACCAAGCGGTTCGGTCTGATCCGGGTCGATCCGGTCACCTTGGATCGCGTGCCCAAGGCGAGCGCGGAATGGTTCCGGGAGGTGTGCACCGACCGGGTGGTGTGAGGAACCGAGCTGAAATCCGCAACTTCCTAGGGGGGAGAATGAGCCAATAGTTGCGGATTTCGGTTCGGGGGTGGACAGGTTGTCCGAATGTACGTACATTTGACCCCGTGATCCAGCGTCCCGACCGCAGCAGCCCGGTGCCCCTGTGGGCCCAGGTGTGCGAGGACCTGCGCCGGCGCATCACCGCCGGGGAGTTCGAGTCGGGCTTCCCCGGGGAGTTGAGCCTCACCGAGGCCTACGCCGTCAGCCGGCACACCATCCGCGAGGCCATGCGGGTGCTGCGCGAGGAGGGCCTGATCCGCCGCGAGCGCGGCCGCGGCACCACCTTGGAGCGGCCCCGGATCGCCCAGAGCATGGGCACGCTGTACTCCCTGTTCGACACCCTCACCAGCCAGGGGGTGGACCAGGCCAGCGAGGTCCGCCGCCTCGCCCGCACCGTGAATGCCGTGGTCGCCACCTCACTGGGGCTGTCGGGCAACGCCGAATTGGTTGTGCTGGAGCGCCTGCGCTTCGCCGATGATGAACCCCTCGCCCTGGACATCTCCTGGTTGCCGGCGACGATCGCCGCACCGCTCCTCGACATCGACTTCACCGCTACCGGCCTGTATGCGCAGTTGGCTGAGCGTTGTGGAATCACCGTCGACTCCGGTTCTGAGCGCATCACCGCGCTGATCGCGCCACGGCATATCGCCGATCTGCTCGACACTCCATCACCGACCCCGGTGCTGTCCATCGAACGCCTGGCTCGCGCAGGAACCACACCGGTCGAGTGGCGCGAGACGTATATCCGCGGTGACCGATTCACCCTCGACGTCGCCTGGTCCCCCCAATCGTCACTCGTCACCGCAGCCACCGATTAATCACCTCCAGAGAGCAGGCATCCCATGGCCATCCTGACCGTCGTCGCCGCCGTCCTCGCCGTATTCATCGGCATGGCCGTCGGGCTCCTCGGTGGAGGTGGGTCCATCCTCACCACTCCCCTGCTGATCTACGTGGTGGGTTTCGATGCCAAGCAGGCGATCACCGCCAGCCTCTTCGTCGTCGCCATCACGTCGATCTTCGGCTTGATCAGTCACGCACGCGCGGGTCGAGTCGTGTGGAAGACCGGCCTGCTATTCGGCGTCGCCGGCATGGTCGGGGCATTCATCGGTGGTCAGATCGGCGCGCGACTGCCCGGCATCGTCCTCCTGATCGCCTTCGCGATCATGATGGGAGTCACCGCGGTCGCCATGATTCGCGGGCGACAGAAGGTTGCGGGCAAATCCCATGGTGGTCGTCCGATCGTGCGCATCCTGATCGACGGCCTCGTCGTCGGCCTGGTGACCGGACTGGTCGGAGCCGGAGGCGGATTCCTCGTCGTACCGGCCCTCGTACTACTCGGTGGCCTGGCGATGCCCAATGCCGTCGCCACGTCTCTGCTCGTGGTCGCCATGAAGTCGTTTGCCGGGTTCTTCGGCTACGCCCTGGCCTTCGGCGATGGCTCGTTCATCTCCTGGAATCCCGAGATCCAACTCGACTGGCCGATCATCCTCATCGTCACCGCCGCTGCCATCGTCGGCGCCCTCGTCGGCAGCCGACTCGTGGGCCGGATCCACCCGGACCTCCTGCGGAAGATATTCGGGTGGTTCGTCCTGGTGATGGCGGTGTTCATCCTCGTCCAGGAGGTTGGTGCCTGGGTGCTGGACTTCGCATCGAGCGGTCCGCTGCAGGCGATCGAGGTCATCGTCGCGGTCATCGTCATCATCGCCGCGTTCACCTGGGTGATTCGACGCCCTGTTCAAGTCGCGGTCGCTGACTTCGACGAACCGATCGTCGACGACTCACCACCGAAGACCTAGCATCCCCGGGCATAGGATCACCCAATGCGCCGTCTGCTGATCCTCGCCACCGTCGGTCTGAGCGCCGCGGCGCTCACCCTGCCGGTCGCCACAGCAGGATCGATCGACAGCGGCTACCTGCGCCAGATCGGGACCTACGACTACCTCGTCTCCCCCGACTACGACGGGCTGGCCCCACTGCGCGAGGCGACCGCGGCTGCCACCATCGGCCTGGGCACCTTCGATCACCTCGACGGCGAACTCGTCATGGTCGGTGGCACGGTCTATCGGGTTCCGACCACCGGGGTTCCCGAAGCCGTGTCGCCCTCACGTCGCACCCCGTTCGTCCAGGCCATCGACTTCACCCCGCAGGCACGTGATCGAGTCCGGCGAGGCACAGCCTGCGCCGACCTCGGTCCGATCATCACCGAACTCGCCGGCACCACCGACGGCATCATCGCCGTGCGATTGCATGGCAGGTTCCCCGAACTGACCACCCGCAGCGTCCCCCGACAAAGCAAGCCCTACCCGCCGCTGAGCGAGGTCGTCGCGCAGCAGGTCGAATTCGATCTCGGGCCCGCCAACGCAACCCTCGTCGGGTTCTGGCAGGGACCCTCCATGGCGGGTGTCGGTGCTCCCGGTCTGCACCTGCACGGCCTCACCGCTGATCGAGACGGCGGCGGCCATGTGCTGTCGTGCACGACGGGCAAGGTGCGTATCGCGGTGCAGGTGACTCGAGGTGTGGTCATCGAGTCCGTGCGGACTACTCGCTGATCGGCAGGTCGATGCGTTCGAACCCGGGTCGATACAGCAGAGGCTCGGCGACAAGAGTGTCCCAATCAGTAGCACCCCGACTGTAGGAGATCACCACACTCCCGGGCTGGTCGAACAGGTCGGGGTGCGCGAGAACCAGGTAGGTCAGTGCTCCGTCGAATCGCTCCGCAGCCAACGTCAGTGACGCGGTGTCAGCGGTGTCGGCGGTGAAAGGACCGTTCGGCGTCGGCGCCGACCACACAGCGACCTCATCACCGAGGTCACCATCGCGTGTGCTTACCGCGAACCATCGATCGGACTGCTCGAAGACCGAGAGCACCTGCGCCACCCCGCCTTCGGCGGGAATCACCTCCTGTGCCCGATCTGGATCCGACTGCCACTCCGCCCCATCCCAGTACTGCCACGCCCCTGGCTCAGACAGATTCGCCCACCTGCTCCGCGCCACCCGGAGCGAGCGACCGAATACTCCCGGAACTGCAGCGGTGCCGTAGATGTAGTGCCACTCAACCGAGCTCTGCCGCTGCTCATGTCCGATCGCAGCACCCCAGAGAATCACCTCCCGTGAGGGATCATCCGGCCCTAGGTCGACCACTCGAGGCAATGACGGAACTCCCCCGTGCGGGATGCGCATGCGCACGATGCTGGAACCGAGGATGACGAAGCCCAGATCATCGGTCGCCGTCGTCGCCATGCGCTGAGACATGAGGACGACGTCGTCACCCTTCTCGTTGGCAAGAACCTCGATCGACATCGGCCAGTATCCGATTCCATCCTCACGGTCGGGGATCACCGCCCCGCCCGAAACACCTGAGATCACGCACGCGGTGTCCGCGCCCAGGATCATCATCGAGTTGCGCGCGAAACCACCCCCGGGGTAGGACGCCTGTCGAAGGGTGTCACCGAAGACGACCAGTCGGCGCCCATCGCCGAGCACGGCGTCGATGGCACCATCCCCTCCGAGGAACCCCGGATGACCCAGGTACGTGCGGGACACCTCGTCGAGTTGGTCCACGTTGCGCGGAGCCGGATATTCCCGGCAGTCCTCGATGAGTGTTGGTGGGGACTGGATCGCAACACCGGTCGTCGGAGGAGCGACCGGTGCGCACGCGAGCAGGGCGACTACCGGCAGACCGAGTGAGACCGCGGTTGCTCCGCTGCCCCGTCGATTGGTGAATCCGAGCACATGGGTCAGCGTGGTGTCGACCGGTGTCGGCTGGTGAACATCGAGCAGAGCATCGACGGTCTGTGACCAGATAGGACCAGTTGGCTACTGCCCCGTACCGAACAGTGCCATGAAGCCGCGGATCCAGACGTAGAACCAGTGCCGGCCGCCATCCCAGATGACGCCGATGTAGAACAGACTGAAGCCGGCGATCGCGAGGGGGCCGGCGATCGCGAACAGTCGCGGGGTGAGGGCGGCGCGCCCACCACGACGCCAGCGCACGAACACCTCACCGACCGCCATCCAGCCGATCTGGGAACCGATCGCACCGATCACCATGGGGTTGAATACGTAGTACGCCGCCTGCAGTGGAGGGAAGAACGTGAGGGCCTGGATCGCACCGATCACCCCGAAGGCGATCGCAGAGGCGATCGTGCCGACCGCAGCCCACCGGATCGAGGCACCGCGCAATCGCATGGCCGGCCACACGATGATCCCGGACATGAAGATCGGGCCGAGGCGTAGCAGTACCGCCGCATCCATCACTGCTCGATAGAGCGTTTCGGATCCGAAACGCTCCGGTTGGCCCCACCCCCACGAGATGACCAGGGTCAAGAACACGAGCGTGCCGACGCTGATGAGGGCGGGGGCAGCGATCGACCAGGCGGATCGCCTTCGCTCGACGGTTGCCTCGACCAGGGTCGTCACGTGGCAGCCCGGCGCAACGAGTCGAGCAGGACGGACAGATCGTCGACGATCGCCTCGGTACCCGGCTGGCCCCACAGATCCTCGCGCTGCTCCGGGTCGACGCGTCGGTCGAACAGCATCGGCTCCAGGCCGCGGTCGTACTCGATGTAGATCCAGTCGCGCGTGCGGACAGCCTGGTTGGGCGGCACCTGATAGGGAAAATCGGCGAAGTACTCGTAGTAGACCGCCTCACGCCACTTCGCCTGGTCACCCTCGAGAAGAGGCGCCCAGCTGCGACCTTGCATGTCTGCAGGGATCGGCAGTCCGGCGATGTCCAGCAGCGTCGGTGCCAGATCGATATTGAGCACCGGCGCCTCACGCACACCGCCCGGGTCGGCGATCGCCGCAGGCCAGCGCACGATGAGGGGCACCTCGGCGGTGACGTCGTAAGCCCACCGCTTGCCGGTCAACGTCTGCTCACCCCAGGAGTACCCGTTGTCGCTGGTGTAGATGACCACGGTGTCCTCGGCACGATCACTCGCATCGACGTGATCAAGTACGCGACCGATCTCTCGATCGAGGCCCAGGAGCGTCTCGCAGTAGCGCCGGTATACCGATTCCAATTGACCCGCGGTGCCCTCCCAGACATTGCGTTCCATCAGGGTCTGCCAGGTGAACCCCTCATCGGGGGTCTCGCGGAGGGTGACGTTCTCATACAGCCCCCGTAGATCAGCCGGCGGCTCGAAGGGATGATGCACCGCCTTATGGCCGATGAGCAGGCAGTACGGCCTCTCATCTCCGTCGTCGAGCCACTCCAGGGCCAGGTCGGTCAGGTCGGTGCTGATGTAGGTGCCGGGACGCTCCGTCGCTTCACCATCGACGATCAGCGGGCAATTGGTGTACACCCCCTGCCCCTCCTCGATGGTGAAGGTGACGAAGGTGTCGACACCGCGCAGGTCGGGAAGGTCGCCGGGCATGTGCCATTTGCCGATGTAGGCGCAGCGATATCCGGCTGCAGCGAGGTACTCGAAGAATGTCCGGTTGCCCTCCTGCCATGCCGAGATGTTGTTGACCACGCCATGGCGTCGCGCATACTGCCCGGTGACGAAACTCGCACGAGCGGGGCTGCACAGGGCCGTGGTCACCGTCGAGTTCGCAAACAGCACTCCCTGTGAGGCCATGCGATCCAGCGACGGTGTCTGCAATCCGGGGACAACGTCGAGGAAACCCATGTGATCAGCACGGTGGTCATCACTGAGGATCACGATCATCGAAGGCGAATCAGGTCCGACCTTGCGCTGCGCATCAGCGGATACTGGAAGCGGCCTACCCCCCTCTACCGTCCCGCAGGCGGAGAGCCCGACGACCACGGCCCCCACTCCCGCAGCACCGGTGAGGACCTCGCGACGAGTGGGTCCGCTCATCACCGTGCCGTGCCGTAGGTGGCAGCGAATGACTCCGGAGAAAGGTAGGTCAACTCCGGAGCGAACTCACCGATGACCGGAGCTGCTGGCTCGAGGACCGGCACCCGTGATGCTGAACCGGCGAATCGCTTGCTGGGCAGGATATTGCGGTACACCAGGAATGCATCTGCATACGCACCGTCGACCCGCTCACCCCAGTCGATGAAGTCGACCCCCGGGAAGTCCTTCGGCTCGATCCGCGCACGCTGCTCGTCGGTGACGATGGCGATGGCGTATCGCCGGTCACCGGTCAGCGTGATCTGCTCATCGCGCAGACAATCCACGACCGGTAGGTCACCGGCATTGACGTTCTGACACACCGACCAGTAGCGGACATCCTTCGGAGTCCGCGGGGCCTTACCGGTCATGACGAGGAAATCGTCATCACGATGCGGGGCCTGAGCGACCAGGTAGGAGGTGTCGGCACTGGGATAGAACCGCGCGGCCGGACCACGCAGAAACTCCATGCCCAAACCGTCTTCAGCGGTGAGGCTCGGGCGATTCTCCGGCAAACCCACCTGCTCCTTGGTGCACGTCTTCAGTCGCGTGGTGGTGACCGTGCCGTTGGCATCGCGAGTCTTCAACGTCACCTTGGGCATCGGGCCACCGGAAGTCGTCTTGGTCTTCGACACGTAGACGCGGAACATCACAACGGTGATGTTGCTACCGAAGTTCACCCCGTCGAACTCACCCGCACCACTGAGCACATTGCGATGGCGACCGTTATCCCGATCCGGGGAGGTGACGGTGATCGTCCATCGCTTCGCCTTCGCCCCGCGCTTGCCCTGCCGCTTGACCGTCACATCGTTGACCGAGTCGATCAGCGTCGAGTCGGAGAACCGGTAGGTCTGCATCGACCAGTAGCGGGCCTTGGGGTCCTTGCCGGAGATGATGATCTCGTCACCCGACTCGAGGATCGCCGCCTGCACGAAGTAGGCCGCCGCGGTGTCGGGGAACGCGTAGTTGGCGGTGCCGGGGTAGTTGATGGGCCACCCGCACTGCCGATCGGGATCGGTCGGGGTGAGGGTGAGCGGGGATGCAGGACCAGCCGGGGCGACGAGGAGTCCCGCGGCCAGGGCTGTCACCGCCGCCATCGACCACCAGCGCCTCATGCCAGCCTCCTCGATTCAGCGGTTACCGGAGAGTAGCCATCCCGGCGTCCTGGTTTCCACCCGATTGGCCCCAAAGACCCCAGCGGGTCGTCACCCGAACGAGGAGCCAGGCCAGGAACCCGCCCACGACCGCAGCCGGGATCACCACCGGCCCCCCGATCGCGTATCCGATGACGATCCCGAGCACGACCGCTGCCCACCAGGGCATCCGGGCGGTGACGATGACGGCGGCCGCCACCCCCACACCAGCGGCAGCGACCGGGGCCGGCCCGCTCGGCAGGAGCTCCGCAAGGAGCAGACCGCCGGCCGCGCCGAGGAACATCGCGGGGAAGAACGGACCACCGCGGAATCCCGATCCCAGGCACACCCCGTAGGCGATGGCCTTGATGATCAGGAGCGCCGCGAGCGTGGTCGTGTCGGTCAGGGTCGGCAGTTCGCTGATGTACTCCGCTCCCGAGGTCGCGACGAGGGACGCCAGTTCGCCGGTGCGCAGTTGGAATGCCATCGCGCCCACCGCGATCACGGCAGCCGCAACCACCAGCACGACCGGATGGACACCGGGGCCGGACCACCCCGCAAGCAGTGTGCCGAGTAGACGAGCCAGGATGACGATGATCGCGATCACCCCGGCGACCGGCAGCGCCCAGGCGATCTCCTCCATCGCGAGATTCGCCGGAGGATCGGGCAGAGACAGTGAACCGGTGAGCAGTGGGTTGACGAAGAGGGCGAGAACCGCACCGCCCACCCCGGCGAGGACCACCGGTCGTGCCTCGGACACCCGACGCCAACGAGCCACGAGACCACCGATGACCGCGCCGGTCGAGACGAGGGCCACCTCCGGTCCCAGCACCGCACCGCCGATCAAGGACACCGCGATCGCAAGGATCGCACCGAGATAGGCCCGCGGGGTCAAGGCGACGATCCCGATGCCATCGAGCGGGGAATGGAGCGGATCGGACATATGTCGTCGTATGAGGTACACACCGATCGCTGCCGGAATGAGGATCAGCGGCGGGTACCACAACGGTGGGGAATCCATCAGTCCGGGAACAGTGACCCACACGGCGTGGATCGCCTCCTCGATCAGGGTGTAGACGAGGTAACCGGCGATGAGACTGAGCACCCCCGACGCAGCGATCGCGGCCAACGGGGGGCGTGCGCGCTCAGCCATTGAGAGTTCCCTTCAACGTGAAACTGCCCACCCGCAGGTCACCGCGGAACTGCAGGAGCAGGGCCAGGATGGCAGTCCACCCGGTTTGATGGCTGGCACCGACTCCGTGGCCGTCGTCGCCATCGAAGTATTCGTAGAAGGGCACCAGATCCCGCCAGTGCGGATCCTCCTGGAAGTAATCGTTATCGCCGAAGACTGCCCGTTTACCGGAGGCATCGCGCACCATGAGACCCGTCAGTCGGACGGCGAGTCGGTCGCCGAGCTCAGCCAACGTGATCTGCCGACCGGTATCGTCGGGATCAGCGACGGTGAACTCATCACCGGTGAATCGCGCATACGCGTTCAAGGCCTGCAGGAACAGGAAGTTCATCGGGATCCACACCGGGCCACGCCAGTTGGAGTTGCCGCCGAACATCCGGTTCACCGATTCCGATGGCGCATAGCTGACCTGATACTCCTGACCATCGGCCCGATACACGTAGGGCTCATCGAGGTACTGCCGTGACAGCGAGCGGATTCCGTGCGGAGAGAGGAGTTGGTCAGGGTCCAGTACATGCTCCAGGATCCGGCGCAACCGGTCGAGTTTCACCACCGCCAACATGAGGTGGGTGCCATCGCCACCGCTCACCCGCAAAGTCACGTCATCATCGGTCAATCCGTACACCCGACGCAGTTCCAAAACCCGATCGCGAATATCGGCGATCGCCTCCTCGGCGGCGTTGGTAATCGACAGGGAGGCGAAGAGCGGAACGAGCCCCTGCAGGGACAGCACCTCGAGGGCTTGCGTACCACCGCCGGGCAACTCGATCACATCGTTGTAGTACCCGATCTGCTCATTCCAGAAACTCACCTCGTCGACGCCGCGCTCGAGGGCACGTGCGATCAACCAGGCGTTCCACACCCAACGACCGAAGGTCTTCTCGTAGCTAGGATCGAACTGCGAGAGCTCGACCCCGATCTCGAGCAGGTGCAGGGTCATCGCTGCCATCCACGCAGTCCCGTCGACCTGATCAAGGGTGCCGCCCATCGGCAACGGCTCGTCACGATCGAAGACCCCGATGTTGTCCATGCCCAGGAATCCACCGCCGAAGACACCGCGGTCCTCGCCATCCTGCTGATTGAGCCACCACGTCATGTTCATCATCAACGCCCGGTAGGCCTCGGCGAGGAATGCCACGTCACCGCGACCGGTGTGCGCCTTGTCCATCTGATAGACCTGCCACGCCGCCCACGCATTCACCGGCGGATTCGTATCGGAGAACGACCACTCGTA
Source organism: Actinomycetes bacterium (assembly GCA_965657825.1). Taxonomy (GTDB): domain Bacteria; phylum Actinomycetota; class Actinomycetes; order S36-B12; family S36-B12; genus M55B157. Next base: position 33,856 of record CBFHQG010000010.1, read on the forward strand.
GGCGGGGATCTGCCCATGCGGGTGCTGCGTGGTCGAGGTGAGCAGCAGAAGCGTCTGCTCCTTGGCGAACTCCGGATCGATGAAGGCCATGGTCACGCAGTGGAAAGCCAGATCCCACGCGGCGAACCACGGGTACTCCCACGCATCCGGCATGAGCACGACATCGGCCATCAGGAAGTGCTTCCAGTCGTGATTGCGTCCGGTGAGTCGTTCACTCGGGGGTGCCGGTTGACCGGGATCGCCCTTCAACCAGCGCCCGACCGCATAGTGGTAGTACTGCTTGCACCACAACAGCCCCGCGAGCGCCTGCCGTTGCACGAGACGTTCGTCCTCGCTCAGGGACTGAGCGGCGATCGCGGCATAGAACGCATCGGCTTCGCTGCGGCGAGCCTCGATGATGTCACCGGCATCAGAGAACGGCAGTGCCATCTCGACCGGCGAGAAACGCACGGTCACGGTGAGGGTTTCGCCCGGAGGGATGTCAGCGGTGACGATCGCGCCGACCTTCGATCCTGTCTGCAGGGAGACGGCGGCAGAGTCTCCCTCGATGAGGAACCGGTCGATTCCGTCCTTCGTCGTCGCCGAAGCATTCGCTGACCCGAACAGAAGCTCGTTGTTGGTCTCGTTCTCGCAGAACACCAATCCGGGATGCTCGGTGGTGCTCGAGGTGACGTAGAGCCAGCGATCACCGAGCACCTCGTGAGAGGTCCGCGCGACACCCTCCCCGGCACGGGTGATGCGAGCAGGGTGCGCATCGGTCTCCCACGACCACGTGTTGCGGTACCACATCTGCGGGATCACCACGAGCGGTGCGGGGTCGGGGCCGCGGTTGACCGCGGTGATGCGCCAGATCACATCCTCGTGCGAGACCTTGGCGTATTCGCAGGTCACATCGAAGTAGCGGTTCTCTCGCCACTGCGGTTCCAGTGCATCGAAGAGTTCGTACTCCGGCTGATCTTGACCGCGCGCGGCATTGGTGGAGATCAGATCCTCATAGGGGAACCTCACCTGCGGGTACTTGTACACCATCGCCGCGTAGGCATGACTGGGCAGATTGTCGGTGTAGAACCAGTAGTCCTTGGCATCCTCACCGTGGTTGCCCTGCGAATTGGTCAGACCGAACGGACGTTCCTTGAGGAACGGATCCTCACCGTTCCACAGGGCCAGCCCCAGGCAGAGGATCTGGTCACGATCACACCATCCGGCAAGACCATCCTCGTTCCACCGATAGGCACGGCTGCGGGCGTGCTCGAACGGGAAGTACGCCCAGGCATCACCGTCAGCGCTGTAGTCCTCGCGGACGGTCCCCCACGCCCGCTCACTCAGATAGGTGCCCCAGCGGCGCCAGTCGACCATGCCCTCGCGCTGTTCTCGCAGACGCTCATGTTCCGCGGTCTCCACGGTCGGCCTTCTCTCCCTCGATGAACCCCTCGCTATGCCACACCGTACTGCCCGATCAATGGCTATCCCCTGCCCTCGGTGATCGGGTGTGCCGACCGTGAACAGGGACAGGATCGATCGACACCCACCGACCGTTCAACCGAGGAGGCCCGCTGATGGCCCAGAGCATCTCGATGCTCAGCACCTTCCCACCCACCCGCTGCGGGATCGCCACCTTCGGGCAATCCCTGGCTGATTCCCTCACCCGTCACGGGATCCAGATACGTCGGGTCGTACTCGACTACGGCGAGGAGATGAGCGACCACGATGGGTTCGATGGGTTCCACCAGCGGGAATCAGATGCGGCGCGCACCGCTCGTGCTCTCAACAGCGCCGACGTCGCGATCATCCAGCACGAGTTCGGCATCTTCGGTGGCGATGACGGCGAGGAGGTGCTGGCGATCGTCGACCGGCTCGGGATCCCGATCATCACCGTCCTGCACACCGTGCCGGCTGCACCCAGGGCGGCTCAGCGGCGAATCCTGCAGCGGCTGCTCGACATCAGTGACGCGATCATCGCTCTGTCCTACTCAGCAACCCGTGTTCTCAGGCGCAGCTATGAGGTCCGTCCTCGCACCCTCCATGTCATCCCGCACGGTTCGACCGACCTGTGGCACGCCCGCCGCCAGGTGGATCCGCCGCCTCCTACGCGGCTGTTGACCTGGGGCCTGATCGGTAGAGGAAAGGGCCTGGAGTGGATGCTGCAGGCGCTTGCCCTGGTCGATGACATCGATCCCCTTCCCGAGTACATCATCGCCGGATCCACCCATCCGAAAGTTCTTCGGGATGAGGGTGACCGATACCGCCAGGATCTGATCGATCTGGTCGACTCCCTGGGACTCGAGGACCGCGTGACCTTCATCGACGGCTATCTCGACAACGATCAACTCGCTGAACTCGTGCGTCAAGCCACCGCATTCGCGCTGCCGTACGACAACGACGAACAGGTCACATCCGGAGTCCTCGTCGAGGCACTCACCGCGGGGGGACCCGTCATCGCCACACGGTTCCCGCATGCTCAAGAGCTCCTCGGCACCGGCACCGGCCTCCTGGTGAATCGACGTAACCCCGAGGAACTCGCCGAGGCGATCCGTACCGTGGCCCGCGATGCGGCCAGGATCCGGGTGATGAAGGAGGCTTCTGTCGCAGCGAGCCGGGACTTCCTGTGGCACCGGGTAGCCGAGGATTATCTGACGCTCGCCGATGAACTGACCACCTTCGATGAACGACGACTCGTGCCACGACCGGTGATCCAGATACCTACGCCTGCTGCCACGGGGACCGGGTGGTGAGGCACGCATGCGCTACGACCACTTGATCTCACTGACCACTCACCGGGGAGTCTTCGAGCACTGCGCAGGGCGCATCCCTCGAACCGAGCATGGCTACTGCGTCGATGACGTCGCCCGGGCGCTGATCGTCGCCGAACGCGGAATCGCCGACGACCCCGATCTGGATTTCGTCGCGGACACCGCCTCGCGTTTCCTCACCGAGGCGCTCGGGCCTGACGGCACGGTGCGGAATCGCTGCGATGCGAACGGTGTCTGGCAGGGCCCTAGCGATACGCATGACCATTGGGGCCGCGCCCTGTGGGCATGGGGCAGTGTCATCGCAGAATCCGGGGATCCACTCCGACGAGAGGCAGCCGAGCAGGCTTGGCAGTCTGCCGCCCGCCGACGCAGCCCCTATCCGCGCGCCATGGCCTTCGCCGCTCTGGGTGCCGGCGAGGTGCTGCGGGTGCGACCGGAGGATCCTCTTGCTCGAGCAGTCCTGGCTGACGCCGCCGCGATGATCCCTATCGGGATGGCATCGCCCTGGCCATGGCCCGAGCCTCGGTTGACCTATGCGAATGCGGTGCTCCCCCACACTCTGCTGCTCGCCGGCCACCACCTCGATGATGCGGACGCACTCAGACGCGGCCAGGGACTACTCACCTGGTTGGTCGAGGTGCAGCGGCGAGGCGAACACCTCTCACTCATTCCCCACACCGGATGGTCAGCCGGCCAGCTCCTGCCTGACTTCGATCAACAGCCCATCGAGGTGGCGACCTTGATCGAGGCCGCTTCGTTCGCCTTCACCCTCACCGGCGCTCCCGCCTGGCAGGACGTACTTGCCACGGGTGTTACCTGGTTTCTCGGGGATAACGACACCGGCATCGCCATGGCGGATCCGACCGACGGTGCGGGATTCGACGGGCTGACCTGGACAGGACGCAATCCCAACGCCGGCGCGGAATCGACGCTGGCCTACCTCTCGGTCATGCAGCGCTCCCGCCAGGTCCTGGTCGGATGAGCGACAGGGGCCCGGCGCCCTCGGTGATGCAGCGACGCGGCCCCCAACTGTCGGGGGATCCGCATCGAGTGCTGTGTCGGGTGTTCATCCCCGGCGATGAGGAACTCGTCCGCGGGACTCCGCGTGTCACCGAACTGCTCGAGCGCTTCGAGAAGTTGTCCGAGGACGAGGTGAAGCGGACGCTTGCCGAGACCATCGATCGCTTCTCCCATCGGCACCGGGATCTGCTCGCGGACTTCGACCATCACTGCTCCGCGATCACGCATCTGATGCCTGACCGTGATCGCTACACCCCTGAGCAGCGGCAGTTGCTCGGCGCATATCTGACCCAGGAGTACGCCTTCGAATCGACCGCGTACTTCAACCCCTCCATCGTCGAGCATCCCGATCAGACCGGTGTGCCCTCCGGCTCGCTTCGATTCGTCATGAGTGTCCGTGCTGTCGGCGAGGGTCACCAGTCCAGCCTGGTATTCCGGACCGGGATGATCGATCGGGATTTCCAGATCACCGTCGATCCAGCATCGCCATTCGCGACGAATCGAGCCACCCGCTCCACGATCCTGGCCAGCAGATTCGTGGAACAGGCTGCCATCGAGGCCGACATGGACATCGCGGAGCTGCAATTCGCACTCGGCATGCTGCCGAACAAATTCACCCTCGAGGAGTTGACGACCAACCTGCACCAACTCCTGCGATTCCGGGAGTCGGACATGGAATCCGCACAGATCATCGGCCTGCTCCAGCAGTTGGCACTGAATAGCTATGAGTTGGATTTCGACGAGTCAACCGAGTTGAGCGAGCGGGTTCTGTGGCCCACCGCGAGCGATGAACGCCGCGGTATCGAGGATGCTCGATTCGTGAAGTTCATCGACGATGATGGGGATGTCACCTATCGGGCGACGTACACCGGCTTCGATGGCACCCACGTGGTATCCCGGATGCTCGAGACTGAGGACTTCCGCGCATTCGTGTCCCTGCGCATGACCGGTGGCGCAGTGCGGAACAAGGGGGTCGCGTTCTTCCCCCGACGTATCGGCGGTCGGTTCGTCGCACTGTCCCGATGGGACCGTCAGTCGAATTCGGTCTCGTTCTCCGATGACGGCTACCACTGGCATGAGGCGGAGACGATCCACGTGGCCAGTGACCCGTGGGAGATGATCCACGTCGGTAACTGCGGGTCACCCTTGGAGACCGAGCACGGCTGGCTGGTCATCACTCACGGCGCCGGGCCGATGCGCCAGTACGCGCTCGGTGCGATGCTCCTCGATCTCGATGAACCCACCCGAGTCATCGCCTCCTACCCGGGGCCCATCCTCGAGCCCACCGAGGAGGAGCGAGACGGATACGTTCCCAATGTCGTGTATTCCTGCGGTGGGCTGATCCACCAGGGCCAACTGGTGCTCCCCTACGGATTCAGCGACTGCCGAAGTGGATTCGCCACCGCCGACGTCGATGAGCTGATCGACCGGATGGTCCCCCTCCGCAGACGATGACCACCCCGGTGCGATGGTGGGAGGGGGAATCCCATCAGCACCGGGGTGGTCGGACTACAGGGCCATCAACTCCTCGGCCTGAACCTCAGCGCGTTCGAGTCGACGGGGCCGTATGAGAACTGCACCGCGATCGTCTTCCTGTTGGAAACACGACGCTGCCAGGTGAACTCACCATTCTCAGAGATCATCGGGGTGCTACTCCCCGGCTGAAGGCCGTCACCGAGGTCGATCCTCGACTGCAACCGGACGCGATCGGGGAGACCCTCAGCAACTCCCTCGATACGTACCCGATCACGGCTGCGTACCCGATCTCTCGAACCCGTGACCAGGATGCTGGCATTGGCCTCTCCGGGCTCCAGATTCACCATGTTCGACATCACATCTCCGTAGGCGAATCGCAGCTGCAATTGCCGCTCCGCATTGAGTCGACGCTGCCAGGTGAAACCACTGTCATCACCCACCACCGGTCCGCGGGCCCCGAGTTGCTCACCATTGCCGATGTTGAGTCGGGTCTGCAATTGGGCCGCGAGCGGGATTCCCTGGGTCATTCCCTCAACCTGCACTCGAGCACGATTGCGACTTGCCACGATCATGATCGACGCGGTGTCATCGGCTCCCTGCTGGATCATTGCTGTGGTCTCGGCGTACGGCCCGAAACCGATCGAGTTACGTGCTTGGACGCGGAATCGGTAGGTCTCCCCCGTTTGCAGCCCGCCGAATGTGCACTGCGTCTGCGATTGATCCACCTCGCACACCTCGCCACCGGGGCTGATGTCTGCTCGATATCCGTCGATCGGAGTCGATCCCGGGTTTACGGGTGCCTGCCAGGTCATCGTGGCACTGGTGGCCTGGGTGTTCACGGACAAACCTCGAGGAGCGTCAGGTGAAACCAGCACGCCGGGCGATGGGACGATCGGAGGAATCGTCGGTGGCGGGATGGTGGGCTGTGCACCGACGGTGAACGTGATCGTCTCAGTGTCGACATCGGGTTCGATGCCATTGGATGCCGTCACGATCACTGGATACGTTCCCACCTGGCTTGGCACCCCTGAGAGCACTCCGCTGACTGCGTCCAGTGACAGACCCGGGGGGAGATCACCCGTCGTCGCGTACGTCGGAGCTGGGTCCCCGGAGGCGGTGAACGTGTAATCGACCGAGGTGCCCACCGTCAGCGAAGTCGGAGGAGAGGCGTCGGTGAAGATCGGGGACTCCCCCTCGGGAGTGACGATTCCGCCGCCCCCACCGCCACCATTGCCGCTGCCCTGGGTCAGCCCGACGTCGATGTAGGTGATGCCTCCGCTGACCACAGCTTCGTTACCGGCGCCCTCTTCACTTGCGGGTGCCACTACCTCATCACCTCGAATGGTGGCACCGATCAGACTCGTGCCACTGCCCGGGAATCCCGTTTGTGCCCCATCGAGGGAGAAGGTCAGGCGGTAGTCACCCTCATCGAGGTCGCCGGTACGCCAAATGAATCCGTAGA
>CBFHQG010000011.1:0-39886 GCA_965657825.1 Actinomycetes bacterium
ACGTGATCTCACACGATGGTTCCCAGAAGCGAACACCCATGATCGGCTCGACGATCTCGATGGAGACGTTCAGGTGCTCCAGTGTCTTGGCCTCATGAGTGGCACCCCAGATATTGGCATCGGTCGAGTACGCCTTCTCAGTGCTGTCGCGATACGGCAGGTCGTGCGCGACAAGCCACTGCGACATCTCCGTGCGTCCGCCCAGCTCACTGACGAACTGCGTATCCAGCCACGGCTTGTAGATGCGCAGATCCGGATTGGCGAGCAGTCCGTACCGGTAGAAACGCTCGATGTCGTTCCCCTTGTACGTGGACCCATCGCCCCAGATACTCACCCCGTCCTCGAGCATCGCGCGCACCAGAAGCGTGCCCGTCACCGCACGACCCAACGGTGTCGTATTGAAGTACTGCCGACCACCCGATCGAATGTGGAAGGCGCCGCACGCGATCGCGGCAAGCCCCTCCTCGACGAGTGCCGCACGACAATCGACCAACCGTGACGCCTCGGCGCCATAGGCCATCGCACGCCCGGGTACGGATGCGATATCCGGCTCGTCGTACTGGCCGATATCAGCGGTGTAGGTGAAGGGGATCGCACCCTTGTCGCGCATCCAGGCGACGGCGACGGAGGTATCCAAACCCCCAGAGAACGCCAGACCGATCCGCTCACCGACGGGAAGGGAGGACAGCACCTTGGACATGCGCTGACCCTATCCGGCTGCGTCCTCGGTCTAGCCGCCCGGCGCCTGGCCGGGCGGCGGCGGCTCCAACGTCGTCACTCGCGCATCGAGTTGGCGATAGCGCTGCCCCACGAACACCGCGGCGATTCCCAGGCTGGCCGACACGACGAGGGTCAGACCGGACGACACGATCTGCAACAGCGCACCACCACCTGCACCGACGGCGTAACCGATGGGCGCGGCACCGGCGACGATCGCACGCCAGCGTCGACCCTGTGCGGCGAGATTCAATGTCGACACGAGGGGACCGTTGATAGCTACCGTCTGCACCGCGACTCCGAGGACTCGAACAAGGACGACCGCCTGGATGCCCTGGCTGGCTGCCAGCAGTGCGATCACCCCGTACCGCACTTCGCCATCTCGATCGAGACCGAAGACGATGAGCACCGCTGCGAACACGAGGAGGATCGCCTCGGCGATGAGCGCATGGTGGCGCACGCGCTGCTCGGGGACTCCACGATCGACCAAGCGGCGCCGGATCCGGGCCGTACCGAGTACCGCGAGCATGAACGCGGTCAGACTGACCACGCTGGGCAGCACCGGATCGCTCTGCCCACCCTGGGTGATTCCCAGGGAGATGATGATGAGGTTGCCGGTCTGATTGGCAACGAACACGTCGTAGCGCAGGAAGGCGACGACGTCGATCCCACCGCTGGCCGCCGCCAGGAGGAACACCAGGGTCACCCCGAAGATGAAGCGCTGGCGGTACAGCCGGTGCAGGTCGGTGCTCATCGGCACCACCGTAGCGATCCGGGCCCGTGCATCACCTACCGTGGACGCATGAAACGCGGGGGAATCATCTCGACGACCACCGGTCTCACCATCGCTGCGAGTCTGTCGATGACGATCGTGCTCGCTGGTTGCGCACCCGGATCGTCATCCCCGACCCCGCAGCCGCCCACCAGCGCGACGACCAGTCCTGCGATCCCTGGAGAAACCCTCACTCCCAGAGGCCCCACCGTCAGCGGCACCGTGGAACGGGTCGTGGATGGCGACACCGTCCGAGTTCTCGTCGACGGGCAGCGCGAGGACATCAGCGTGCGCCTGATCGGTATCGACACCCCCGAGACGGTCGCCCCAGGGCGCCCGGTGGAGTGCTTCGGGCCGGAAGCCAGCGCATTCGCCGAACAGGTGCTCGACGGAGCCCGCGTGCTCCTGGAGTTCGATCCCACCCAGGGCGAGACCGATCGCTATGACCGCACCCTGGCCTACGTCTGGGTGGTGTCACCCTCGGGGGAGGTGCGCCTGTTCAACCTCGCCGCCGTCGCCGGTGGCTACGCGCGCGAAGCACAGTACGCCGATCCCTATGCCTGGCAGCCGGAGTTCATCGTCGCCCAGACGATCGCGCAACAGCAGGGTGCAGGTCAGTGGAGTGCCTGCTGAGCCCTACGCGACCTGCCCACCGCCGGTGAGTCGAGCCTCAGCTGCTGCCGCACGGCGCAGGGCAGCTTCCAGATCGGCCTGCGCCTCGCCGTAGGCGGCGAAGTCACCGCGAGCGAGCGCCGATCGACCGCGGTCGTAGGCGGCCTGCGCATCGGCGAGAGCGAGCTGCAACTCCACCAGCGGATCGGAATCCGGATCCGGATCAGGTGTGGGTGTCGGCCCGGGATCGGGGTCGGGGGTCGGCGTCGGATCAGGAGTCGGGTTCGGATCGGTATCGAAGACCGCGGCCAGGGCTTCATCGAGGGTGTCGGCGAGGGCGACATTGCCGCCGTAGCCCGCCAGCACCTTGCGCAGCAGCGGATAGCCGTCCTGGGCGGCCCGCAGGTAGACAGGCTCGACGTAGAGCAGCCCGTCGTTGAACGGCAGCGACAGCAGATTGCCCAGATCCACCTCGGAGCCACCTCGGCGCAGCAGCGACAGCTGCGAGGCGATCTCGGGGTCGGCCTCGAAGTTGTTCTGCACCTGCGTCGGGCCGGGGATCGTGGTGTTCGACGGCAGTTGAAGTACGCGGATCGTGCCGTAGTCCGGACCCGGAGCAGAGTCCACCGCCATGAAGGCCGCCAACGTAGGCCGGCGCTGCGGGGCGAAGGTCGTGGTCAAGGAGAACGCCGGAGCACTCGTGCCCGGCATCTGCAAGGTCAGGTAGTAGGGGGGCTGGAATTGCTGGATCGCCTGGGTCGGATCGAAGGGCACGATCCAAAAGTCGGTGCCGTTGTAGAACGTCGCCGGATCGGTCACGTGGTAGCGCGTCATGACCGTGCGCTGCACCTTGAACAGATCCTGCGGGTAGCGCACGTGCGCCTCGATCTCGGTGGGCATTTCACCGCGATCCTTCACAATGCCCGGGTACACCTTGCGCCAGGTCTGCAGGATCGGATCGGACTCATCCCATGCATACAGCGTCACGGTGCCCTCGTAGGCATCGACCGTGGCCTTGACCGAGTTGCGCATGTAGTTGAGATCGTCGCGCGGACCGAGGGCCGCCGATCCGGTGCGCACCGTGATGGAGTCGCTGGTGGCCTCCGATAGAGAGACCCGCGAGGCGTAGGGGTACTCATTCGACGTGGTGAACCCATCGACGAGCCACACGATGCGACCGTCGACGACCGCCGGGTAGGGATCCTGATCGAGGGTGAGCCACGGAGCGATCTTCTGCACGCGAGTCAGCGGGTCGCGGTCCCACAGAATGCGCGATTCAGGGTTGATCAGATCGGTCAGCAGGATGTTGGTGTCCTGGAACTTGGTGGCGAAGACGATCCGCTGGAACAGCGAGCCGATCGCGGACCCGCCCGTACCGGTGTAGGTGTTGTTGACCTGCCCGGTGGGGCTGGCGTCGTCGGGGTAGTCCAACTCGACAGGCGGCGAACCCTCCGGGGCGCCGACGATGGAGAACTCCGGGGACAACTCACCGAAGTAGATGCGCGGCTGCGTGATGCCGAGGATCCCCTCCGGTGGGATATCCAGTTCGAAGAAGTCGGGGTTGCCATTGGACAGTGCGGTGTTGTCGTAGGCGGCGACGAACCCGAAGCCGTGGGTGTACACCGCATGGTTATTGGCCCAGTTCTGCTGATTGGCCGGGATCGAGTTGACGTCGATCTCACGAAGCGCCACGACTGCTCCGCGCTGACCGCCCTCGAGGTCGTAGCGGTCGACGTCGAGCTTGTCGGTGAAGGAGTAGTAGGACCTGATCTGCTGCAGCTGGTTGTACGTCGTGGAGACCAGGGCGGGGTCGAGCAGGCGGATGTTGTCCAGGGTGCCGGCGTTGGCTTCGATGACCGATTCGGTGGGCGGAGTGACCGAGCCTGGGTAGTCCTGGATCTCGGCGTCGGTGATGCCGTAGGCGTCGCGAGTCGCGGTGATGTTGTGGGCGATGTAGGGCTGCTCACGCACCAACTCGCTGGGTCGGACCTGGAACTGCTGCACGATCGCCGGGTAGACGCCGCCGATGAGGATCGAGGTCAAGATGAGCAGGCCGAGACCGATCGCAGGCAGGATCCAGTTGCGCACGACCATGTTGACGATGAACAAGGCCGCGACCAGCAGGGCGACGAAGGTGAGGATCGTCAGCGAGGGGAGCACCGCATTCGCATCGACGTAGGTGAGACCGGTGAACCCCTGGACGAGTGGCTCGCTCTTGATCGACAACCCGAATCGATCCAGCCAGTACGCGACGGCCTTGAGGAGCAGGAAGATCGCGACGAGCCCGGAGAGGTGCACCTGCGCAGCCACGCTCGCGCGGTCGCCCTTCGGCTGCAGACGCAATCCGCCATAGAGGTAGTAGACCGCGATCGCGATGAGCAGGGACAGGATGATCGCGGCGAAGGCGAAACCGAGAATGAACCGCAGGAACGGGTAGGTGAAGATGTAGAAGGAGACGTCGAGGCCGAACTGCGGATCGGTGATCCCGAAGTCGGTGCTATTGCGCCATCGCTGGAAGGTGTCCCACTCCGAGGACGCGGTGATTCCGGTGAGCAAACCGATGATGAGCGGGATCACGATCAGGGCCGGAACCTTGAAGGGATCCAGCGCCATGCGGTAGCGCTCCAGGCTTGCCTGCTCCGGGGTCAGCGAGGTGACCCTCGGGCGCATCCGGTAGGCCAGCCACATCGTCCCCCCGACGAGGAACGCCATCGTGAGGCCGAATGTGGCGAACAGGATGATGCGGGTGGTGAGCGTGACGGTGTAGACGCTGGTGGCGTCGACCGAGTCGTACCACAGCCAGTCGGTGTAGAAGCCGGTGAAGATGACGAAGCCGATCACGATCGCAACGAGCACGATGATCGTCGGCAGCAGGACCCGTCCGCGTCGAGGGGTCGCCGCACTCGGGGCGGGCGTGGCTGTGGTCACGCTTCCAACTTACGTCACTCTCACGCGGGTCACTCGGTGGGGCAGGTGGGCAGGGATTCCTCCGCCTGCCAGCGGGCGAGGACCTCGAGGGACTCCTCGAGGGTCGTGACGGGCACGACGGTGAGGCCATCGGGCATATGCCCCATGGCCTCCTCGCAGTGATCACGTGGCATCAAGAACAGCGTCGCGCCGGCCCCACGGGCACCGGCGAGTTTCTGGCGGATACCGCCGATCGGGCCGACCTCGCCGGCAGGGGAGATCGTTCCGGTCCCCGCGACGAAATCGCCACCCGTGAGGGATTCGGGGGTGAGTTTGTCGACGATGGCGAGGGCGAACATCATCCCCGCGCTCGGACCCCCGACATCGGTGAGGGTGAACTCGATGGGGAACTCCGCGGAGTACAGCAGGCCGATGGTGATGCCGACGTAGGGCGCGGCAGGGTCATCGGGGTTCGCCGCACTCACCACCTCGACTGTCGACTCCTCATCATCACGCAGAACGGTGAACGCGAACGAGGTGCCGATCGGTTGGGCACGAATGGCATCGCCGACCTGTGCCGGGGTCGTCACCGGCTCCCCGTCGACGGCGATGATCTGCTCCCCCGCCCGCAGGAGCCCGTCGGCGGGAGCGCCGACGACTACCGCGGTGACAACGGGGACGGCGATCACCGGCCGATCAAGTGCGCCCATCGCGGCGGCGATGGCATGGGACTGCGAGGTGGAGAACAAGACCGCATTGCGTTGGGTGACCTCCTCGCCGGTGATGTCGTCGGGATACAGCAGCTCCCGCGGGAGCACGGCCTGATCGGGATTCACCCAGGCGGCTAGAGCCTGGTAGATCGTGAGCGGACTGCGCGGGGCTCCCGACTCGCGGATGGTCGTCATATCCAGGTGGCCGTCGGTCGGATACACCTCGGTATCGGTGATCTCGACCAGCGGCACACCATTGACTTCACCGATGGTGTTGAAGGTCGGGCCCGGTGAGATGACGATGAACGGCACCGGGAGCAGCGCGGCGACGGCGGCCAGCACGATCACGATTCCGACAGAGACGAGAGCGGTACGTGCTCGGACGGACAGTCGCCGCCACCCGCGCGGAGTTGGGGCAGCCTCACCAGCAGGGGCGGGCTGGTCGGGTGTGGCGGTCACGCGGGCTGGTTATCCCGCGGGGAGGCGTTGCCGCGGTAGCGGGGGGTCGCGGGCCGACCGGAGCGTCGGGCGCGGGTGCGCGCGCTGGGCTCGGCCTTGCCTCCGGGGACGGAGCGGCGCATCGCGGCGTTGAAGCGAGCCTGGTTGCTGATGGAGGTGTGCATGTCGACCGCGCGCTGGGGCCGACTGCGCCACGCTGCCCACACCAGGGCCAGCAGGGTCGCCCCGAGGGGGATCAACCACCACAGCAGCGCCGACACCGTCGTTGCCCTCCTTCGACCCCGCGTCGCGTGTGACGTCGGGTCCGTCGCATTACCTCATCACCGTGTGCGCTCCTGCGCACGGCTCGGCTCAGGATACGCCCGATGCCTGTCCCCGTCATGTTCGAGGGGGCCGGCTGTTCGAGGGGGCCAGCTGTTCGAGGGGGCCGGGTGATGGTGGGGGCGTTACCGTGGAGCAATGACGAACCCCTTCGACTTCAACTCCCTCGGTGCGATGCTCCAGCAACTCGGGGCCATGATGCAGTCGCAGGGTGGCTCGCCCGGCCCGGTCAACTGGGAACTCGCCATCAGCACCGCCCGACAGGCGGTCGCCGGCGTAGGCGATCCGGGAGTCGACGACGCGCAGGCGCAGGCGACCGGGGCCGCTGTCAATCTGGCCGAGACCTGGCTGGATGAGGCGACCGACTTCCCCCGGGCTGCAGCTATGGGACGGGCGTGGAGCCGATCGGCGTGGCTGGAGGGCACGTTGACGACCTGGCAGGCGATCGTGGAGCCGATCGCCGAACACGTCGCCGCGGTGACGTCGGGGGGCATGCAGGCATTCACCGACCCGGAGCAACTCGCTTCGATGGACCTGCCCGAGCCGTTGCGCGACGCGTTCCCCGGAGGCCTGCCGCCCGAGGCGCTGTCGATGCTGGGGCCACTGATGGGCATGGCCCAGCAGATGGGCGCGAGCATGTTCGGGATGCAGGTCGGCCAGGGCTTGGGTGCCTTGGCGTCGGACGTCCTGAGTTCCGCGGACATCGGGATCCCGCTCACCGACGACCACGTACCCACCTTGATTCCGGCGAACATCGCCGCCTTCACCGAGGACCTCAGCATCGACGCTGAACAGGTGCGTCTGTACCTCGCGGTGCGCGAGGCGGCACACCAGCGGTTATTCGCGCACGTGCCGTGGCTACGGGCGCGACTGCAGGGTGCGATCGACGCCTACGCGCGGGGGATCCGGGTGGACACCGATCGGCTCACCGAAGCCATGGGCGGTCTGGACCCGATGGCGCTGTCGGACCCGAACCGACTGAGCGAACTCCTCGGCCAGGATGCCTTCACCCCCGAGGACACCCCCGAGCAAGCAGCGGCTCTCGCCCGCCTGGAGACCCTGCTGGCCCTGGTCGAGGGGTGGGTCGATGATGTCGTCGGCCTCGCCTGCTCGACGCGACTTCCTTCAGCGGATGCTCTGGCCGAGACCATGCGCCGTCGCCGCGCCGCAGGTGGCCCCGCTGAGAAGACCTTCGCCTCTCTGATCGGCCTGGAATTGCGCCCGCGGGCCCTGCGCGAGGCGGCCGCAGTGTGGCGGATGCAGCGCGAATCAGCCGGGACCACCGGTCGGGACGGCCTGTGGTCCCACCCGGATCTGCTGCCCACCGCCGAGGACCTGACCGACCCCGCTGCGTTCGTCGAACGCGGCTCCCTCGATGCGGCCCTCGATGCCGAGCTCGGGGCGTTCGGCGACTCCGATGCTCCCGACCCCGATGCTCCCGGCTCGGATGCTTCCGACCCCGATGCTCCCGGCTCGGACGATGCCCGCTGACGTGGTCGACCTGCATGCCGATGCTCACCGGACCCTCCTGGACTGGTCTCCTCCCGACCGTGACCAGTCACGATTGCGTGGGGACTACCTCCGCCACCTCGACACCTACCCCGATGCGATGTGGCGGGCCTGTCGAGCCGGCCACCTGACCGCGAGCGCGATCGTCGTCGACCCCGTGCGTGAGCGGGTGCTGCTCACGCTGCATCCGGGGGTGGGGCGCTGGCTGCAGACCGGCGGGCACTGCGAACCCACTGACACCGACTTCACCGCCGCAGCCTTGCGCGAGGCACGCGAGGAGAGCGGGATCCTCGACGTGGTGATCAGCGGTGCTCCCCTGCGCCTGGACCGACATCAGGTGTCCTGCCGTGGTGGAGATGGGCAGCACACGACGCTGGATCACCTCGATGTGCAATGGCTAGTGCTGGCGCCCGCCGATGCTGTCGCGGTGCGCAGTGCGGAGTCGGTGGACCTGCGATGGTGGCCGTGGGAGGACCTACCCGGTGGCGAGACAGGGGCCGACCGATCCGTGCGCGATCTGGTCGCCGCCGCACGCACCCGATTGAACCGGTGACCGCTCGGCATCGTCGGTGAATTTTTTTCCCACACCCCGTGGATGACGCATTCCCACGTCACCGGCCCGCAACGCGGTTGCATCGCAGGTTTTCCCCAGCGGTATCCACCGCCTGTCCACGACGTTTCCCCGCGTTGTCACCAGGCTATGAACACCTTGTCCACACCTGCTGGCGCGAGAGTCACGGAGTTGATTGACCGCACCCCGGGGTACCCCCTACCGTCGTGCGCTGGCCCCCGGGATAACGGATGCATGCACGTCAGGGGAAGACGGGCACGCATCGCGAGACCCGGGGGCTTTCCTTATGTGCCCCAATGGATTCTGCCCGGTTGCGGAGAGGATTTCAGCGTCCGGTGAAGCGTGGCTCACGGCGCTCTGAAGCGGCGGCGAGCCCCTCGGCAAGATCGAAGGTCGCCAGCGTGACCGCTTGCACCACACCCTCGGTGCGCAGAGCGTCGTCGAGGTCGGCCGGCGGATGCGCCAGGGTCGCGCGGGTCAACCGCGTGGCGATGGGTGCACAGGCCGCGACACCGTGCGCCATCGCCAGTGCCTGCGCCACCAGGTCGTCATCGGCGACCACGCGGGACACGATGCCCAGCCGCGCCATCTCCTCGGCGTCGATGCGCCGACCGGTCAGCAGGAGGTCAGCAGCCGCACGCGGCCCGACCACGGAGGGCAGCAGGTAGGAGATGCCCATCCCAGGGTGCAGGCCCAGGCGGGTGAAAGGGACGGAGAAGGCGGCTCGCTCCCCGCCGATAGCCAGGTCGCACCCCAGCACCAGCGCCGCCCCGGCCCCCACGGCCACCCCATTGACCGCGGCGATGCTCGGCACGCTCAGTTCGCGCAATCCCAGCCAGGTGGAGTAGAACGGCAGCATCCGGTCGCGCAACTCAGCGACGCTGGCACCGGGCTCGGCGCCGATCCAGCCCAGGTCGCCGCCCGCGCAGAAGGCCGACCCCTCACCGGTGAGGACCACCGCGGTCACCTCACCGTTTCGATCGCGCTCCGCGAGGTGCGCCATGGCATGGGTGTAGGCCTGCGTCATCGCCGTGGTCATCGCATTGCGGCGCTGGGGATCGCGCAGCGTGACCATGGCCACCCCTGCGCCGTGATCGGAGACTCGCACCTCCCCGGCCGTCCCAAAATCGACATATGGGTATTTTTCGGACATGACACGCCTCCTTGGGACCGTTCAGTGCGGGAATCGGTGCATCTGCTGTCCTAGGGTGGCAGCGGGCCGCCGTGGGCGGCTCCCCGGGTGGCACACCCGGCCCACCCCGGTACGAGCACCCCCGTGCTCACCAGCAAACGGAAAGGTTGGCCATGGCCGAGTCATACACAGGTGAGGCGTACTGCGTGAAGTGCAAGGAGAAGCGCGAGTTCACCGGCAATGTCGAGGAGACCAACGGTCGTCGGTTCGCCAAGGGCATCTGCCCGGTCTGCGGCACGAAGGTGACCCGCATCCTGGGCAAGGCCTGATCTTCGGGGCGTGAGCCCGCGAGCTTCCCTCATCGCAGACGTCCTCGACGGCGTCGATCGCCCCACGGTGATCGACGCCGTCGAGCGCGTTGTGGCCATCCCCTCGGTCGGTGGCACTGCGGCCGAGCTCGACATCCAGCGCTTCTTCGCCGAGCAGTGGGCGGCCGACGGGCTGGAGGTCGACTCCTGGGAGTTGGATCTGCCGGCACTCACCACCCACCGGGACTTCCCCGGCATGGAGGTCACCCGTGACGCGGGCCTGGGGGTGCTGGCGCGCCTTCCCGGTAATCCCGACTCCCCCTCGACCCTGCTGCTCGGGCACACCGACGTCGTGCCACCCGGTGACCGATCAGCCTGGAGCGGGGATCCCTTCATCCCTCGGGTGCTGACCGGTCCGCAGGGCGATCGCATCATCGGTCGCGGGTCAGCCGACATGAAGGCAGGCCTGGTGGCCGCGTGGTTCGCGGTGCGGGCTCTGCGCGACGCGCGAGTCCACGGCACCCTCGACGATGTCGGTGATGTCTACCTCGCCGCGGTCAGTGGCGAGGAGGACGGGGGGCTGGGCACCTTCGCCCTGCTGCACCGTCTCGCCGAACGCGGCATCACCATCGACCGCTGCGTCATCCCCGAGCCGACCGACCTGGCCATCGTGCCGGCCAACGGCGGGGCACTGACCTTCCGACTCATCGTGCGTGGTCGGGCCACCCACGCCTCGCGCCGCACCGAAGGGGTCAGCGCGATCGAGAAGTTCGTCATCGCCCTGGAGGCTCTCACGCAGTGGGAGTCGGCCCGCAATGGCGATGTCGACCCGCTCATGCAGCGATGGCCGGTGGCCTATCCCCTGTCGATCGGCACCGTGCAGGCCGGAGACTGGGCCTCCACCGTCCCCGACCTCGCCATCGCCGAGGGGCGCCTGGGGGTGGCGTTGGGAGAGACCCCCGAGCAGGCCCGAGCCGGCCTCGAGCAGGTCATCGCCGAACTGGGCGAGGGTGATCCGTGGCTGGCCGAGCACCCGATCGAGGTGCAGTGGTGGGGCGGGCAGTTCGCGCCGGGTCGCACCGATCCGGCGCACCCTCTCGTGACGGCGATGTCGGCCGCCCACGAGCAGGTCACCGGCGGTGTCCCCGATCTGTACGGCGGGCCCTACGGGTCGGACCTGCGCCTCCTCGTCGGCGCGGGGATCCCGACGGTGCAGTACGGGCCCGGGGATTCCGCGGTGGCGCATTCCCCCGATGAGTGGGTCCGGATCGACGACATCCTCACCTGCCTGCGCACCCTCACCACCCTCCTGGTGTCCTAACCGAACTCCGCAACAATCCGCACGTTCTCCTTGAGGAAGGCGTTGCGGATTTCGCGGCGCCTGACGGCGACCGCGCGGCCTGTGGATGGCGTCGGCACGATGACCCGGTGGGGTGCCACAGTGAGCGGCATGTCCGATCCTGCACTGCGCGATCACGTGCCCGCACCCCGTCCCGCACGCCCCTGGTTGCGCCGCGACACCCCGATCCTGTGGCGCTCGGCACGCAGTGTCCAGGTCGGCGAGGGTGAGCGCCGAGTGATCATCCACGATCTGCCGCGCGAACTCCTGCGCTGGGCGCGCAGTCTGGCCGGTGACCGCACCGAGGAGGAGGCGGTTCGATCGTGTCCGGACCCACCGGCTGCTCGGCGACTCCTCGAGGCGTTGCGCTTCGCCGGCGCACTCGACGATGCAGCGCGCGCGCCCCGCATCAACCGACCCCTCTCACAATCTCAGCGCGACCGGGTCCACCGTCAGCATGCTGCAGCCCGCTTGACCTATTCCGATGAGCGTGCGCACCTCGCGGTCGAGGCTCGCGCCCACGCTCGTGTGGGGATCCACGGGAGTGGCCCCCTTGCTGATGCCATGAGAGTTTCGTTGCGCCACAGCGGAATAGGTCGGGTCGAGATGATGGCCCCACCGTCCTCTGCTGCTCGCACCGGTCGAGCTGCGAGTGCGTCGACCGATGTGATGGTCCTGGCCCACCACTGGCATCCGGACACGTTCGACGATGCCGGCTGTCTCGCACTCGACCTGCCGCATCTGCCGGTGGCCGCGTGGGGTTCGCACGGGTGCGTCGGCCCGCTGGTAGTCCCCGGCCAGACACCCTGTCTGCGGTGTGCGCACCTGCATGCACATGATCGAGATCCCGCGTTCTCCACGCTGCAGATGCAACGGGTTCACGCCCGACCTGACACCCCGGCCATCGATGCAGGACTCGCCCTGGCCGTTGCAGCCGTCGCCACCGTGCAGATCACCGGATGGATCGAGTCACTCGCCGGATGCGAACCGGATCCGCACCGGCTGCACCTTCGACTCCCTGGCGCCTCCATCGAGCGCGAAGACCTCACCGCCCATCCGCTGTGCGGATGTGGCTGGGTGGGTGTTCCTGGACGGCATTAGCCGTTGAGGCGCCGCTCTAGCGAGAGATGAACGTCTCGATCTCGTCGAGGCAGGCTCGTACACACTCGGGGCAGGTCCGGCCGATGCGCTCACCGCGACGGGAATACCCCCAACTCATGGGGGCGATACCCATTCCACCGGTCTGGCCGCAGTCACTGCACCAGATGGTGGCGGCCACCAGATCGAGGTCATTGGAGGTGACGGCGGCTGTGATATCACTCACACGGTCCATGATGGCCATGTCACGACAATATCGCAAACATGTCGCAGGTTGCCCGATTTCCTGTCTGAGGATTCCCTGGGAACCGGATTTCGGGTGACCTAGGTCACAGGATCACCGGTCACCGGCTGTGCGCCGACGAGGCCGAGAAGGACCTGGGCATACCGGTTGATCTTGTCCGGGCCTATGCCGCTGATCGCGGCCAACCCCTCGGTATCGGTGGGACGCACCTCGGCCAGGGCCTCGACGGTCGCGTCGGTGAGCACGACATAGGCCGGCACCCCCCGCTCCTTGGACTCCGCCAGCCGCCAGGTCTTGATCGCGTCGATCAGGGCCTCATCGGCCGTACCCGGGCAGGTCCGGCACCGACCGCGGGCCCGCTCACTGGGCGTGACCAGCGCCTTGGCGCAGACTCGGCACTGGGCCGGGCCACGCTTGCGGGACTTGGGCGACGAGGCTCCCGCCCGCGCTCGAGTGGTCACCGCGCCAGGAAAGGCCTCGTCGAGGAATCGGGAGGGGTTGCGCTCGCGCCCACCTGGTTGGCGCGCCCGCGCCCAGGTGACGATGAGCTGCTCGCGGGCTCTGGTGAGCGCGACATAGAACAACCGCCGTTCTTCGGCCAGGTCGGCCGGTGAATCGGCCTGCCCGTGCGGGAAGCCGCCCTCATTCATGCCGGCGACGAACACCACCTGCCACTCCAGGCCTTTGGCCGCGTGCACCGTGGTCAAGGTGACCGCATCGGCCGTCGGTGCGTGCTGCGCGGATTGGCGTCGGTCGAGTTCGTCGATGAGCCCGGCCAGGTCGGTTCCGTCGGGCATACCCGCGGCCAGCGCATGCAGGCTGGCCAGGGATTCCCAGCGTTGGCGCACCGGGCCGGTGCCCCGCGGCGGCTCGGGGGTGAAGCCCATGACCGCGAGCACGGCCGCGACCTGCTCGGCCAGCGTGCCATCGTGGGATTCCCCCGATCGGGCGGCACCGCGCAACCGCGTGATGCCCTCGCGCACCTCACCGCGATCGAAGAACCGTTCCCCACCGCGCACCACGACAGGCAATCCGCGCTCGGCGAAGGCCTCTTCCAACGCGGGCAGTGTGGCGTTGATGCGCACGAGCACCGCGATGTCGCCGGGTGATGTTCCCGAAGCAATCAGGTCGCGGGCCTGATCGGCGATGCCGGCAGCCTCGGCAGGTTCATCCGGATACGCGATCACTTCGGGTTTCGGGCCGTCCCCGCGTGTCGGCACCAGGGCACCGGTGGGTGAATCCAGTTGCGCCAGAACGGAGTTGGCCACCTCGACGATCGGCGTTCGGCTGCGATAATTGCGCACCAGTCGCACCTGGGTGGTGCCGGTGAATCGCGCGGCGAATCCACGCAGGAACGCATCATCGGCTCCGGCGAAGGTATAGATCGTCTGCGCGGTGTCGCCCACGACGCACACATCATCACGCTCACCGAGCCACAGCCGCAGCAGTCGATCCTGGATCGCGCTGACGTCCTGGAATTCATCGACGGTGAAGTGCCGATAGGTGCCGCGCACCTCGTCGGCGATATCGGGTCGATCGTCGAGGATCGCGACGGTGAGCAGCAGCACATCGTCGAAGTCGATGACACCCTTCTCGGATTTGATGTCTTCATAACTGGTGAAAACCCGCGCGATATCCGCGGCATCGAGTGCGGTGTCGCGTCGGTGTTTCGAGGCGAGCGAGACATATCCATCAGCGAGGGTGTTGGACTGCTTGGCCCAGGTGATCTCACCGATGAGTTCGCGCACCACCGCCGCATTGCTCGCCACCTTCGCGCGCGCGGCGGCCTCACCCACCAGCGGTGCGATGCGGCCGGCGACCTCAGGGATGTTCCCACCGATCGCGCGCGGCCAGAAGTAGCGCAGTTGTCGCAGTGCCGCGGCATGGAAGGTGCGCGCCTGCACCCCCTCCACACCCAGGGTGGCCAACCGGTCGCGCATCTCGCCCGCAGCCCGGTTGGTGAAGGTGACCGCGAGGCTGCGCCGGGGGTCATGGGCACCGGTGTGCGCGGCATAGGCGATGCGGTGGGTGATCGCCGTGGTCTTGCCCGTCCCCGCCCCGGCCCACACCACGACCGGCCCTTCAACCGCGAGCGCGACGGCACGCTGCTCGTCGTCGAGGGGGTCGAGGATGTGATCGGTCACGCCCCGCATCGTGTCAGGTCGCTCCGACGCCGAATCTCGGGGTGAGACCGATCGTGCCAACTCCCCATTGCCCCGACCGATTCCCCCAGCCTCCCCCAGAAAACGACGGTAAACCGGACTATCCCACCCCGCTTACCCCGACTAAGCGTCGTTATCTGCTGCGAAGGGCAGCCCGAACACTGAGACGTACATCTTCACCGCTTCCAACCGGGTCATCATCGCCGCCCGCTAACCGGCTCGATTCGCGCCCTCCGCTCGCCCACCAGCGCAGCGGAGGGCACAATCAACTCTTGTGAGCGACCCGACCCCCCACCTGCCCGAGCACCCTGCCGTCACCATGTTCACCACGTCGTGGTGCGGGTTCTGCTTCCGACTGAAAGCCCAGATGGACCGCGCTGGTATCGCGGTGCGCGAGGTCGACATCGAAGCCGATGATGAGGCGGCGGCCTTCGTCGGCAGCGTCAACAACGGCAACCACACCGTGCCGACCCTGCTGTTCACCGACGGCTCGACGCTGACCAATCCTTCAATCAGCGCCGTCGAGCGTCACCTCGCTCAACGAGGGCCGACAACAACCGACTAACGCCGGGTGCAAGCTCGAGACAGACGATGATCCAGTTGAGGACACTACTGTCGGTGGCCCCCTCAAATATCCCCACTCATCGACAAGCCTCGATTTCGCGCTCGAACTCAGGACGGGTTTCCGGGTACGCCTGAGCGTTACCAACATGGTGTAGGAACACCGGGTGTGACCACACCAACTGTCCGGCAATACCCGCTGCGCCTAGAAGCCCTCCGCCTGCCACTCGGACTCGAAGAGGGTTCCTTGTCGATTATTGGAAATGGTCCAATACTTCACGCTCACTCGGGAGTAGCGGAATGCCCACACCTCAGCCGGATAGTCGGCAGATGCTGAGCCGGCCACGTCGAAATTGACAGCCTCGCCTCCCGTGAGGCCGATGTCGAGGAACATCGTATTGCGGTTGCCCGTGACGCCCACAAGGCGACATTCGCGGAACGGCGTCCCCATGGTCATTGCCTCCATCAATGGCGGCGAATGCTTGCCCATGATGGCGGTGAGTTGCAAAGGAGAGGACACGATCCGGTCGGCGTCAGCGCGTGCGGTGGCCCAGGAGTAGGACAGGACATTGATCCAGTTGAGGTAGTCGGGGGTCGTCGACTCCCCGGCGATGCCATTCAACTTGAGAAAGAAACTGACTGCCATGGTCCTCTCCTATCGCGTCGGGGTGATCGTGAAGAGGGCCGAGCCCTCGTTACCGGGTGTGGCGGGGGTCTGCTGGGCGATGTAGGCACCGGCGAGCCCGGCGAAGCGACCGGTGCCCCCGACGATGGCATAGGCACCATTGCTCAGACCGCGACCCAGTCCAAGGAGCATGTCATCATCGAACGTGAAGAGGTGTAGGTGCGCGCCACCGCCCAGGGGCACCGAACGGAACGATCCGCTGCGAGATCCATCCGAGACGATGCCCTCGGTGCTTGCCGGTGCATGCCGATCCGGTGCCTTCCCGGCCGCGCTGGGTCGAACCATGCGCCACTCGCTACCGTGCCACGCCCACGAGCCGCCACCGGAGTCAGCCGCCTGTGCCGTGCCCGCGGTAGCCGCGGCCACTCCGACACCCGCGGCAGCCGTCGCCACTCCGGTAACGAATGCACGCCGGCTCACGCCACCTGAATTCTCTGTTGTCATTTCATCTCCCGCCGTAGTGCAGTGTTGCGTGTATCCGGACCCTCAAAGCAGAGCGCCCGGTGTAGGTGAAGGACTTCTTCATCGTGTCCTGACCGCCTAGGGTCATGACCTGGACGTCCACCGTGCCGCTTCCCGGCGGCACGGTGACCACAAGATCTCCCACTGAGTTGACATAGAAGCCCGCAAGGCGACTGCCCACTCGGATGTATCGGAGGTTGTCGAGGTTATTCCCTGAGATGCGCACGAAGCTTCCGATGCCTCCGCGATTGGGGGTTATCGCTGTGATCTTGGGTCGAGGACCCACATATTCGCCGGGGTCGTAGTCTCCCCCGCCGTCTGGGGGGATGGCCCCGGGGACGGTCACGACGTATCCAGCCGGATCTCCTGCTCCGGCGGCATTCACCGCCTGGACGCGGACCACATACACCTGACCGCGCGGCAACTTTCGCAGAATGACCGCGGGGCGTTCGACCGTCAATTCGAAGAGAGTCTCGCCTTCGCGGAGGACAGCGACCTCGTATCCGGTAACCTCGCCCCCGGCTCCGGTATCCGCCGGTGGCGACCAAGAGAGGTTGGTGCGGTACGTCTTGCCTCGCTTCTTCCACGCCCCCTGCACAAAGCCCATGGGAGAGGCGGGAGTGGCGCGCAGGGACGACACTCGTTCGAACGTGAGGGGGAACGTGCCTTGTAGTTCAGCACCCATGACCGTCGCGGTTCCCGTCATGAGTTCGGGGCTGATGACCGTCAGTTGGAGTTCAGCAGCAACCGCCGAGCACGAGTAGATCGGTTCCGGGGCTACGCCCGTGATGAGGCCGCACAGTGTGCCAAAGGTTGGGGCCACGCCGGAGTAGGTCGTGGACCCTTGACTCTGCGCAAGCAGTTCCCACGCTCCCGAAGGCCCCTGAGAGACATTCAGTTTGGCGACTGCACCGCCGACAACGCTTACCACCGAGGCGCCATCGGCGCCATATAGCGCGTTGGGACCGGTTTGAGTGACACTCATCTGCCATAGACCGTCGGTAGGAGTGGACGCCACCGACGACGCGGTCGGCAGCACACCGGCCGTGGCGGTCGCCGACAGCGCCCCGGCCACGGTGAGTGAGGCCGTGGCCACAGCGATGAGAGGTTTAGACAGGATCATCCGAGAGTGAGCTCATTGCTGGGCACGAACTCCATATTGGGTTCCCCCCACTTGTTCTTGCCGCGCGTGGGCGTGCAAACTCCGCCCTTGAGCCCATCCTCCGCCGCATAGAGCTGACGCCAGCAGTTGCGGAGTGCCATCTGGCCCCAGTAGTTGGGGTGGAAACTCTCCTCCACCGTCGCCCCGCTGAAGTTGATCAGGTCGATCTCCTTTACCCACTCAGACTTGTCAGGAGCATCCCGATGACGCCAGTTCTTCACACCCTTGCGGTCCTCGTCGTTGCTGGAATCCACTCGATATACGGCCTTGTTGCACAACTCATGCCCTTGGAAGGCATTCGTCGTATCCATGTACACGATCTTCAGCCCCGGGTATTGTTCCACCGCCTGTCGACCTGCGGCGATGAGCGTGCTGTTGATGGTGGGGACTGCGGTGTTCAATGCCCAATCAATGTCGGCGTCCCACAGGCCGCACCCACCTCTGTCTTGGCGAGGGAAATCAATGGAGCCGAACAGGGGGTCGAGTTCCCAGTCGGGGTAGCGCATGTTCGCACTGTCCGGCAGCGGCCTCGGATACGTCTGGTAACCCAGCGTCCAGGTCCCGATGGGGTGTCCTGACTCCTCCATGGCACGAACGACATTGCCGATCGCTACGACGATCTGCGCCTTCGTCCGCGCCACTCCCGCCTCGTCGAGCTTCGACAGTAGAGCAGCCTCCGTGCGGCAGCCCTCTTCGTCGTCGCCATCAAAGATGTACGACGTAACGCACGCCGAGACGATCGCGCCAAATCCGAAGTTGTTCCCGCCGATGGAGAGCATGACCATCTTGACGTTCTTGCCGCGCGCGAAGTCCTTCAGAAGTTGCGCCTGACCGACGGCGGGGCCGTCAATGCCATCCGGTAGGGAAGGCGAATTGCTCCAGTCTTCAAAGTCGATTCCCGGCTTCCACATGTCTTCGAGCCACGGGTAGGTGTCGGAGAGGATCTGGGAGTCAGTAATCGCCCCGCTGCACGCAAGATTCATGGAGCGCGCGGTGCCGATGTTGACCACGGCCGACCGAGACCGATGACAGCCCGGGATGACCTCTCCGTCCTGCTGGTCGGCGTACGCGCGGAAGCCAAAGTCGATCGCGGACCGGCCATCGAGAACATCGGCATTGCCTGCCCAACGGCCACCTTCGCCCGAGATGAAGGAGTCCCCCAGCGAGACCACCCATTCGTCAGTAGCGTCGCCGGGCATGCGTACAGCCACCTCCAGCGGCTCCTGGTCGAACTCGTCTTCATCGCCTACCTGCACCCGGAAGGTGTAGGTCCGGCCCTCCTTCAGCCGGAAGGAGAAGGCGCGCTCGTCGTCAGTAACGATCTGGACGAAGCGCTGGGGTCGGTAGTCATCGGTTCGGATCACCCGGTACTTGTCCCAGGCCCAACGGCAATCGGGCGCGTCCCAGGTGAGTTTGACGAAGCGACCCAACTTGGGCCTCTTCTTGCTCTGCTTCACCGCAGACACCTCCAGATTGGAGATGCTGTAACACTCGTTGAAATCCTGTGCGGAACTGTCTGCCAATGCCGGTGCCGACAGCCCGGCACCCAACAGCGCGACAGCCGCGACGGCGGTCGCCGTCCGGGACCATCGCCATTGTGTCCTGATTGATGCCAACAAATCAGATCACCAGGATGTCCTGGTGGACGAAGCGTTCGCCCACCTGTTTGCCGGTGTTGCCCGCAACGCCGTCGGTGCGGATCTGCTCGAACTGCTCCACCACAACACGATAGCGCCCTGCGGGGCGCGACTTCGGCACGGTGAGCGAGCCCGCCCAGGTCGCCGTGTTTCGTCCACGCGCCGCCGGAGCCATGGTCACGGTCTGCAGTTGCGTCCACGCGGCCGACAGGGCGGAATTGATCTTGGGACCGGTCGGGCCGTCATAGCGCTCGAGGATCGCCCGCGCCACGCCCGGCCCCTGGCCGGCTTCGTTCGATGCGTACGTCGACCCGCTGAGACTCACCCGTGCCGTCTGCTTAACTCCACCACCGGAGATGGTCACCGAGGCGAACCGATCAGGCTCGAGCTGCACCACGTCGACAAGCGCCACAGGGCCGAGCTGGAGACCATCGACACTGATCGGCTGATAACGAGCGAGAGCGAGTCGCACGAACGGCCGGTAGGCCTCGGCTGAATCGAGTTGAACATCGACGTAATACATGTCGCGTTCATCATCGAATCCGCTGATGCGACCAGCGGAGTCCGCACCACCGACGCGATAACGCACGAGGTCGACCGCAGCGTCCATTTCGGCGAGTTGCACATTGCGCGCGATGAGTCGGGAGTCGAAGTGGGTGCGCTTTGGGAACTGTCGGCTGCCGCCGGGCAGATTACCGCCTCTGTTGATCGGATCGAGCGCCCACTGGGTGACGAGCGCATCACGAGCGTCATTGCGTCCACCGTTAGCCGGCTGCAGGACGATGGCCAACTCTTCGCCGATGCCCGAGGTGAACCAGGGACGGGCGAGGTAGAGCCGCAGCCAACCACCCTCACGGGTACTGGTGCGAGTATCGCCGCGGGTGCTGTCCGACCACGCGAATGCCGGAAGAATCCACTGCGCTTCAACGGGCAGGGGGCGGGCTGAACTCGGTACCGTAAGCGAACCCCTGCGCAGCGCCCTCGGCACCGAGGCATCCGTGCTCACCTTGGTCACCGGTCCAGGCACAAACGAGATCGTGAGCAGAGCGTTCGAGGGGATCTGCTCATCGGCCGAGGCATTGGTGAGGATCGTCAATACACCGGTGTCGGCGTCCACGGAGTAGGCCGACTCCTGGCCGACGCGATTGACCGCCTGGAAGTTTGCATCGAAGGTCGTGTAGTTCACGCGCACGCTGCCCGGCACCACGGGGGCTCCCCCATTGAGCGTGATGCGGCGAGTACTCGCCGAAGCGGTGATGGACGTCCGGAAGTATTCCGCGAAGCGCGACTTGCCTAACGCTGTCAATGTGACCTGCTGCCGCGTTGTGTCGGCGAATGCCGCGCGCAACTTCAGACCGTCGATGCGCTGCTCGCCGCCTCCCGGGGCTGGGTCAGGAATGCTCACGGTGCCGACCACGCCCATGTCGGCGTTGGATACCACGCGTGGTGCTCCGGTTCCCGGGCCATTATCGATGGCGTATGTACGTGTGCCGATCATGTCGACCGACTCCGTCGAGGGCGCGTCGACCGTCAGCGAGCCGAGCATTCGAGCACTGCTGTCGCCCGCGGCGCGCTGCACGCGCCAGCGCCTATTCTTTGGCGACTTCACGAACTCCGGTGCGCTCACCGGTCGCTGCACGGCATGGACAACCGTGACGATGCGGTCCGGGGTGAGTTGCCAGTAGGCGCCCTTACGTGCCCGAGCTGCATTGCCGAATCGCTGGATGCGCTGCCACAGATCCATCAACTGTAGATCGTCGTTGGTCAGCGAATGTGACAGACGCAGGCGCGCGACGCGGCCCGGCTCTAATTCGACCTTGATCTTCTCACCGCTTGTTCGCGTGCGGTTTGCGCCAGGCCGGGCTCGCACTGCCTCGATGCTCGCCGCCTGCACCGCCGGCCAATTGCCTGCATAACCCAACGAGACCTCGGTGTCGTACGTCGCGCCTCGCTTCGGGCCACCGCGCACGAAGAGTCCACCTGCCATCGGGTCGGGCAGGTAGGGAACAGCGCCCGGATCACTGGGAACGTAGACGACATCGCCCACACCCGTGCTCTGCGTGGCGATGGCTGCGTTTTCGCGCTCGGCGATCGTCGCGTAGAGGCCGGCCTTAGGACGACCGTCAGCATCGTCGAAGACGCCGTGCATCAGGCAGAAGAAGGCCGCGGCCCGCGGTGGGGCGATCCAGCGCTGAGTGGAGTTTCGCGCGCTACTGGCCTGATTGCCGGTGCGCAGCACCATGGTGTCGACCGACTCCGACCACTCCGGCACGCCGGTGAGGTAGAGATCGGGCGAGGCGACCGGATCGTGACGTCGATAGCCGAAGCGCAGGATCGATCCGCCATCGGCACTCGGCTCCAGTGAATTGCCACCGACATCGACCCAGCGCAACCGGGCCTCGTACTCCGCCTTCGCGAATCGCAACGTCGGAAGCTTCGCTCCGCTCGCCGGTGCGGCATAGTCGATCGTGCCGTGCATGCTGGCGATGAGGTCGGTCGCCTGATCCGCTGTCGTCGGGTCGCTCGGGCGATCACCATCGTCAAGCGCCCTACCCGGTGCCGGCAGCGACAGGCTCCAGCCCGACCATTGGGCAAGCGTCTCGCGGATGCGGATCTTCGTGAGCTCACCGTCGACTTCGTCTTCGGGGTTGGCGCTGGCCGCGGTCTCACTCCAGCCCTCGTCATCACCAAGATCGATGGGTTCTGCAGGCTGCTTGCCGATGTAGGGCGTGAGCGTGCCGTGACGCCGATGCAGGCTGTGCCACGTACGTTCACCGGCCCTGCGGACGTCGACGCGGTAGCCCATCAACACGTCCTCGGCGTCGAGAAAGAGGTCGTCGCCCGACGCGAGGGTTTCATGCAGATCAGCCGCCGAGGACATGCGCGACCTCCAGCGGGAGGCCTCGTCGGGTCGCACGATCTCGACGCCCGAGGAATGACGCGCCGGCAGGCCGCGCCGGTCTGGCGTGCCATAGGTCTCAAGGTCGCGGCTCCAGATACGCGCGGTACCGGTGGCATCGACTGACGTGCCCACGACCTCAGACTCGATCGTGCTGGTGATGGCCTGAGCGTTGGTAAGACTCGCAAATCCGCGATCGGTCAGGTCGGCTGATCGAGGCATGGGCCGGAAGTAGTCGGCGGTCAGATTGGTCTTCACGCGTGGGAAGGCGGTGGTGATGTCGAGTCCGATGGCATCAGGGTCGTACACCGGCGGCCAGTCGACCATCGCATACACGCGCGGCGTCCCGGTGTTGTTTCGGATTCGGGTGATGGGGATGCGCAGGTCGACAAGAAGGCCGAGGCGACGCAGCAGGTTCGGGTGCGACTGCAGCAGCGACACAACCTGGTGGAAGTCAAGATCGGGCCACAGCGGTTTGCGTAGAGCACCCGCCTGCAGGCTCGGACGCAGCATCTCCTCGAGCATCGCGATCGAGCGCGCGGTGCCCTCTGCACCCGCAGCGGGAGTCGTGAGGACGCCATTGGTCGCCAGCACCTGATCGATCTCAAGGGCGAACTTCGCCTGCCGCTGCGGGTCAAGGACAAATCCGTCGAGCGGAAGTTTGACATACTCAGAGTCCGGGCCGGTGGGCCGAGTGACCAGTGAGTCGAGGCGGGGACGCTCCTCCGGCGACTGCCGCGCCACTTGCTCCTGCACCCGGTCTACGTCCGCCGCCAGGCGAGCCGCGGGGTAGGAGACGATCTGCGCCGCACCGGGATTGCGGAAGACGAACGGATCCACCGGCATGTCATTGGGGAACATCAGGGCGAAGAGATCGGGGTCGGGATCGGCGGAGATGCGCTCGGCGTCGAGGTAGTCCTCCTGCCGATCATCGACACTCCAGCGCAGCGTCAACTGCCACTCGATGCCGCGCGCGATCACCGCCCAGGCACCCGCCCGGAAATCCTGGTAGCGCGACAGCGGTAGGCGCTTGGGGTTGCCCTCCTCGCCACTGAGCTGCGGCGACACGAGCACCGATGCGAAGAGGTCGCCACCCTTACGGGCCGTGGGCAGCGCGGTGAAGAGTACGGTCTCGAGGATCATCCGAACGCTCCACAGAACTCGGCCCAGGAGCCAGCGCTCCAGGCATCGGCGAAGGTAGCCACCGGCACTTCGTCGCTGCTCCGCGACGACAGCGCGCGACTTGCTCGAGCGCCCGGTGGATCGATGTAGGCGGCATTGAAGGTGCGCTCAGCCGAAAACTCCACCGTCTTGGAGAAGAAGGCCACACTCACGCGGACGACGACCCGCGCGATCCCGTGCAACTTGGCATAGTCGGGGAGGTCAGCCGGGATGATGACCGACAGGCCGATGTAGACATCGATGCTCGCACTCGCGATGCCGAGGACATCGATGTTGCCGTTCAGACTCGCGAACGCGGTGAGCGCAAGGCCCTCGTCGACCTCGCCGACCGGTGGGTCGAGCTGGCCGATGGCGAAGGTAAAGCCTGCGCGCACGGTGATACCGCCACTGGCTACGCCGAAATCGACCTTTGCTTCCGCCGCGACGAATCCGGTGATGCTGAGGCGCTCAATACCCTTCAGACCCAGGGCCTGGTCGAGGTAGCCGCCGCCGCCGAGGCCGGTGATGGTGAGGGTGAAGGGATCCTCGGGGTAGGACATGAGGAAGCCGAAGCGCACCGGGCCGGAATCGAACGGGATCGCCATCTTGCCTCCCACGCCGAGGCCGGCGATGGCGAAGGCGCCGAGCGCAATGGGGGGAAGGCCGATGAAGAAGCCGGCCTCGATGCCCTGGGAGTCGACGTCGATGATGAGCAGGTCACCGAACGGCAAGTACGACGCGAGCGACTTCACCAGAGTCAGCAGCCCGCTGAAGTCGACCTCGCGAATCTTGACATCCACGTCGGGGCTTTTGCCGCTACCAGCCGTGAAGAGGATGCGCTCGACATCGACGTTGACGAACTCAAGGCCATCGATCGGCACGAGGTGGACGATGAAGTCGCTGAACTCGCCGCGTACCTTCCACGTGGCGCTGCCCGAGATGGTCGGCACCTCGCTTTCGAGGGCGATGATCAGTCTTGAGCGGTCGACGTCGATCAGGGCGATGCTCTTGAGCACCCGGTCTTCAGGTGTAGCCGCCAGTGTGTTGTCGATCGTCATCGACATGCGGGTGAGTGCCCGCTCGGTGTCGAGCCCGGTGTCGAGGAATGTCGACTCGATCGTTAGGGCCATCGGGGTGGGTTTGCCGTCGTCGTCGACCGCCGGATACGGGTTGGGGATGAGGTCGGCGAGAGTGACACCACCGAGCAGTTCGAGGGCCTTGAATGCCTCGCCTACCGTCACGCGCCCATCGGAGTACAGGCTGCGCAACTCCTGTACGTCGCCGTAGACGTTGCCAAGTGTGCGGCTCAGCCCGGCCACGGTGAGGTTGGGCGAGACAACGCCACCGGCTCTCGCGGCGTCCATGAGGAACTCATTGGCGGCACCTTCGGCCTGCTGCAGGTAGATCTCCGCCTTGTTGCGCGCCTCGTCCATCGCGTGCTCGAGGAATTCGCGCGGGTAGTTCAGTACCGCTGTCACCGTCTCCTGCGCGATGCGTGCGGTGTCTTCGAGGAAGACCTGCGCTTCCTTGATGATCGGGAAGTTATTGGGGTGGTACTCCTCGAGCAGGTCTTCGATCTCACCCCGGATAAGCCGGAGCTCATCATCGACCGCGTTCGCGATCCCGAAGACGATTTCCTTGGTTGACTGCAGCGTGTTGGACGACGCCAGCGCCTCGGACAACACCTCGCCGTCATCGGAGGTCACCGAATTGGCTAAGTTCTCGGCGTAGGCGATCGCGGTGCCGCCGAACTCGGCAACCTTGTCGGCATAGGGGACGTTCTCGTCGTAGTAGGAGCGCAGCTGAGCGGCGCCCTCGTCGGTGAAGTTGGGATCGGAGAGGTCGTCGATCCCGAATCGACCATCGGTTCCTCGGCGCTGCGACGGGCGCGTGGTCGAGGTGCCTTCGACCTTGGCCTGGGCGAACAGCAACGACTGACTGAAGGGGATCTCGTTGCCGTCGGGATCAATGCCGACGAGGTCGAACTGGAAGGCTGTGCTGCCGTTTGGAGTCGCCACCTTCGGCGTGTAAACCTTCATGCCCTGCCACTGGGCGCCCATGGGCGTGAGGTTGCTAGGCAGATCGAGGGGTGGAGTCTGCACGGTCTTGCACGTGACATAGCTGAAGAGCGCGGCGCGCTTGCCGGCATCGGTCGCCGTGGTGGTGTCGCCGAGGCTCACCTCCGGTTCGGTAACCGCGACCATCGTGCGCTTCTCCCAGAAGGCGCGGATGGTGCCGCGAGCGTCGGCCCTGAAGACGCGCACGCCCTCCTCGATCTGGGCGGCTTTGAAGCCCCAGGGGTAGAGGAACCCGCGGCGGACTACCTTGGCGTAGGTGTCCCGGCCCTGCCAGATGCGCTGCTGCCAGGCGGTCATCGACGAGACACCGGGCTCATCCCACGAGCCCGCGGCGACGAGTTGACCGCCGAGGGGTGAGAGCGCGACGCGCGCCTTGATCGCGTGCGCTTGGCCGCCAACCTGCATCGCACCGGTGCGGGTTGTCAGGTTGACGATGTCTGCACGGTCGCGCGGCGTGGGGATCATCGTGAACGGATGACCCGGCTGTCCCACGGCCACCTCGCGATTAGGCTCGCTCAACAGATTCGCGGCAGCCGGATCTTTGAGCCAGATACCGCGCAGCGTGCGGTACTCGGGGTCGTCTGTGGGGCCGTCGCCCGCCACCATCGAAGCCAGGCGGGAGTGGAAGATCTCCGAGCGCCCGCCGTGGGTCTTGGCTCGCGTCTGCTCGGTCCACGAACTCAGGCGGTTGGGTGACAGCACCAGCCACCACGGCATCTCGATGATGGTCACGTTCGGGTTGGGCGGTTTGCCGACCGCCAGATTCGACGGCAACGTCTCACCGTCCAAGTAGCGACCGATCTGGTCGAGGTAGGGAACGTGTTCGGCCCAGGCCAGTAGGCCGGACAGGCTGAGCGACACCGGCCCGGCGACAATGAAACTCAACTGGCTGTTACCGGAAAGCCGCGCGGGAACGGGGCCGGTGGGCGGCGTCGCATTCGGGGAGAAGGCCTTCTCAGTCACCGCCTGGGGGCCAAAGTTGACGACGAGGAGGCCGGTTTCCGCGGTAGGCGTCACTCGAGCAGTGGCCTTGTCGATCGTCATGCCAATGGGGTTGACGATGAGGCGGAGGAGGTCTTCGCGGCGGCGAATGACAATCCTCTCTATGGACGCATCGGCGCGCATGAGCAAGGACTGAGCCGGTGAAGAAACAGCGATGACCGCAGCACTCGTAACTACGGCTCCGAGGAAGCCTCGCCGGCTCATCGCCGGAACAAGTTCGTGCGACATCTGTAGGAGGATAAACGTTGATTTGGCTCGTGTCCTCCCTTACGACACTCTTGTGGTCGGGATGGTGGGCCACCGACATGATTCACGATGAGCCGGGCAGGCCGTATGGTCAGTCGAAGTCCCCATCCGGCGCCACATCACCCGTCCCAAGCGCCGCTCTAGCGATCGACTAGGAAATGATCGGCTAGGGAATGTCGTCGAGAGAACACTCCCACCGTGTGTTGCCGATACGAGACGTGTATTCCTGAGGCGACGGTAGGTGCCTTGAATCCAATGAGTGATGCCCTCAACGCCCTAGGTCCGGCCCCACTCGCCGGGGATCGGGCCACCGAACCAGCGCTCGATGAGCTTGCGCGCGATCGATACCGCCGGGGGGACTGCCGCGGTCCCCGCCTCACACTCGGCCCGCAGTTCCTCACGGGTGAACCACCGGGCCTCGACGATCTCGGTCGCGTCCACGGTGATGTCGGTGCTCACCGCGTGTGCGTGATAGCCCAGCATGAGGGAGCACGGGAACGGCCACGGCTGGCTGCCCAGATAGGTCACCTCGTCGACGACGACCCCGGATTCCTCGGCGAGCTCACGGCGCACCGCCGCCTCGGCCGACTCCCCCGCCTCGACGAAACCGGCGAGGGTGGAGAACCAGCCCGGCTGCCAATCCGCGCGTCGGCCCAGCAGCGCCCGATCATCGTCATCGATGGCGAGCATGATCACCGCCGGATCTGTGCGCGGGTAATGCTCGGCTGCACACGATGTGCAGCAGCGGATCCAGCCGGCATTGCCGATCCCGGTCGCATCCCCGCAGCGCGCGCAGCGGGGATGATTGCCATGCCAGTTGTCCAATGCCACCGCGGCGACCGCGAGGCCCGCATCACGATCGGAAAGTCCGACACCGTACTGGCGCAGATCACCCCAGGTGATCGCGGAGGGCACACCCTCGTCGTCATCGGGGCCGACCCGAGCGGCGAAATACGCGACACCGGCGCCATCGACACCGAGAAATAGTCTTTCCGCGGAAACATCGACCTCATCCGGACCCACCCACAGCAGATCCGCATCACCGGTCAGCGGAAAACGTGCACGGTTCACGCGCAGCACTCGGGTCGCAGGATTCGACCACGCACCGGTCAGCCAGGCCTCATCCCCACGGCGATGCTCGGCACGATCGGTCGTGGCTCGAGCGAGGGTCAGATTGCCCAGCAGGGGTTCGATGCTCCCGCTCGCACTCACGCGACCACCCTAGTGCGCGTCGAAGGAGTTCCCCGTGGTGTCCATGACACGATGACGCCCGTGGGTGTGTTCATTCGCCAGTTGACCGGCATTCGTGCCGTCGCCGCTGTGTGGGTGCTCTTTTATCACCTGCAGGGCCCACTCGACACGCTCGGTGTGATGAGCATTCCCGTCCTCTCCGATGTCATCCGCGTCGGCCGGCTGGGAGTCGACCTGTTCTTCGCGCTCTCGGGCTTCATCCTCACCCACACCTATCTCACCCGCCTCGGGTCGGGCCTGCACGCGCGAGCATCGGTGGAGTTCTGGTGGCTGCGCCTCGCGCGCATCTACCCGGTGCACTTCGTGATGCTCAACATCGCCGGGATCGCCATCATCGCGCAGACCCTCATCACCGGGGATGAACGCGAGCGGCCCTGGCTCAACGTCTGGGACTACATCCGCAACCTGCTGCTCATCCAGGAATGGGGCCCGCACCCCGACCGCGGGTGGAACGTCGTGGCGTGGTCGCTGTCGATGGAGTGGCTGGCCTATCTGCTGTTCCCGATCCTGGTGCTGGCGCTGTTCTTCGTCCACCGTCGGATGTCCACGCCCGTGCTGGTGCTGGCGTGGTTCGTTGCCATCTCACCGCTGCTGCTGCGGGGATCGATCGGTGATGACCCGTACTACGGCAGTGCGTGGGGGTCGATCATCCGGGTGCTCACCGAGTTCACCGCCGGGGCGATCACCTATCTCATCGTGGTGCGCCTGATCGGCGACGACGGGTCGATCCGCCCCCGGGTGGAACGACTGGCGACGACCGTCTCGGTGCTGATGCCGATCGTGGTGGTGCTCGGTGCGGTGTTCCTGGGCCGGTGGGTCGTCGCGCAGCCGGAGATCCTCATCACCGATCCTGACGCTGAGCCACTCCCGCCGTTCTTCCACCTGTGGCTGGTGCCCCCACTCATCGTGTGGATCGGTGCGTTGGCACTGTCCAAGCGCGGGCAGGCGAAGTGGCTGTCCACCGACGTGCTCGTGCTCGGCGGGTTGATCTCCTACTCGCTGTACATGACGCACCTGGTCTGGTTCGGCACCTGGCGGGCGGGGATGAATGCTGCCGGCATCGAGTCTGGGCCGCTCTACGCCGTGGGTGTCGTGCTCGCGATCGCCGGCTCGTTCGTCATCGCCTGGCTGATGTGGAAGATCGTCGAGGAGCCGGCTCGACGGTGGATGCGCGGCTTGGTCGGGGTAAAGCCGGTGGCACCGGAGGAAACCGCTGCGGATAGAACTTCGGGCGGTTCTTCGGGCGATAACGACCCGAATAGGGCGTGAATCGCCCGAAGAAGGGCTAGAGGTAGACGAACTGGGCGTCGATGGCCTCGAGGGGTTGATCGGTGATCGCCGCCCACGCCTTGCGATACAGGTCCAGTTGCCCCGGGTCGGCGGAACCCGGTGCGCCGGTCTTCCAATCCACGACGACATCGCGACCGTCGACTCCGAACACCGCATCGATGCGCCCGCGCACCTGGCGACCCTCGTGCATCACGACGAAGGACTCCTCGATCGCGACCGGTGTGCGCGCAGCCCACTCGGTGCCCAGGAACCTTTCCTTCAGCGGGGCCA
Organism: Actinomycetes bacterium; assembly: GCA_965657825.1. Classification (GTDB taxonomy): domain Bacteria; phylum Actinomycetota; class Actinomycetes; order S36-B12; family S36-B12; genus M55B157. The sequence goes on from CBFHQG010000011.1 coordinate 29,566, forward strand.
GCCAGCCTTGGGTGTCGATGCCGTCATCGACCGCCCCGGGGATGTCGTCGATCGACAACAGCCGACGCGATCGATAGTGCTGCTCAATCCAGGCGTGCAGCAACGCTCCGCGATAGGCGGCAGCCGACGGCGGTTCGGGCATCGGGCGAGCCCACCGCTGGGCCATGCCATCGGGGTCTGCCTGCCAGCGCACGAGATCGCTCACCGATACGCGATCGGGCAGGGTGGGCAGGCGATGCTGGCGCCGCAGTCGCTCCTCGGCGATCAGTGCGGCAACCTCCTCCGACCAGCGCACGTCACCCGATTCATCTGATCGAGGTGCCGCACGGCGCATCTGCTCAACCCGAGCTCGCACGTCGCTGGCGGCTCTGAGGTGATCCGCCGGTGCATCGATCGGCCACCGCCAGTCGCGGTACTCATGACTGTGGCGGGGATTGGTCTGCCCATCCTCGGGTGGATCGGCCCAGGTCAGCACCTGTCCACCACCGTCGAGGGCGAACTGGCGCGCCTCGATCAGGAACTCACTGGGACCCCGGTACTTCGCCGCCGTGCCCCAGCCGAATCCGGTCAGGGTGACGCTGAACTTCGCTCGCGTGACCGCGACGTAGCACAGTCGACGCTCCTCCTCCCACTCCAATGCGCGACTATCGGCGACGAACTGCTTGGTGTCGTTAGTCCGTGGTCCTGCGACGAGGTCAGGCCACGACGCCAGGTGATCCGGCGCGTCATCACGCATCCGCCACGGCACGACATCGGGTCGGGTCGGCCATCGGGGGCGGGGATTGGAATTGGGGAACATGCCCTCACTCAACCCGGTGACGAACACGTGGGGCGCCTCGAGGCCCTTGGCCTTGTGCACCGTCATCAGGCGGACCGCATGCACATCAGCCAGCGGCTCGAAGGTGGGCCCAGTGTTGTAGTCCTCGGCCAGATCGAGCCGTGCCAGGAACGCGGTGAGGGTCGAGCCGCCATCGAGATCATCGAAGTGGGCCGCGATCTCGGTGAATTCCTGAACCGCCCGTGCTCGCTCGGCCACCTCCGCATCGGGACCCACCAGCAGATGGGCACCCAACCCCGTGGCATGCAGGATGCGCCCGATGAGATCCACCGGCGCCTCATCGGCATGCTCGGAAAGATCGGTGAGCATGCGGGCGCAGTCGGCGAGGCGTTCACGTGCCTGCCCGCTCAACCCATCGACGGCCAGTTCGCCTGAAGCCCAGGCGCGCAGCTCATCGATCAGGCTGGGTTGGTTCTCCACCTCACTCTCACCCACAGCATCGGCGAGCGCCTCACCCACGGAGCCGGCGCGCGTAAAGGACCTGGTGCCCACCTGCGCGGCAGAGGCGGCACCGAGGACCGCGAGATCCCGTGGCCCGATGCGCCATCTCGGCCCGGTCAGGATGCGCACCAGGCTGGCATTCGCCGTCGGGCTTTCCATGACCTCCAGATAGGCCCTGATCTCAGCGACGACCGGCTGCTGGAGCAGCGAGGCGGTGCCGATCAGTTGCGTGGGCACACCGCGTGCTCGCAGCGCCCGGTCGAGGGCGAGCAGGTGATCGGCGGTGCGAGCCAGCACGATGACGTCACCCCACGACGGCTGGGCCGCAGCCTCGCCGAAGCGGGCCACCTCATCGGCGACGAAGTCGATCTCATCGTCGAGGGTGTCCAGCAGCGCCACCCGCACATCACCGCCGGGCATCGTCGGGTCATCGGCGGGAATGAGCGCATCGATGCCGGAACGGTCGGCACGCAGCGGTCCGGAGATCACGTTGGCCAGTTCGAGGATGACCGGACCCGACCGTCGGTTGTCGAGCAGCGGATAGCGATCAGCGGCGCGCGTGCCGCGCTCCTCGTGGATCGGGAAGTGATCGACGAAGCGGTCGATGTTGACCACCGAGGCGCCGCGCCACTCATAGATGGCTTGGCAGGGATCGCCCACGGCGGTCACCGGATGTCCGGCACCGAAGATCTCCTGCAGGAGGATCCGCTGGGCGACCGAGGTGTCCTGGTATTCATCGAGGAGCACGATTCGGTGCGCATCACGTAGTTGGTCGACGACATCGGGAAAGTCGCGGATGATTGCCGTGGCCAGACGCATCTGATCGGCGAAATCAAGCACTCCTCGCGCTCGCTTGGCAGCTCGGAAATCGTCCACGAGCCCGGCCAGCGCGATACGCAGCCGCGCGGTGGCGCGCATGTCCTTTCCGATTTTGAGGAGTTTCTCCGCATGATCGAGCGCATCGATGAGCGCTGCAGCGTCGTCTCGCAACTGCTCGGTTGTCACATCGAGTTCGCTCAAGGCATTGTCGAGGCTGAGCATCCGTTGCACCACGGTCTTCGGCGCGATCTCGAACATGCTCATGTCGCGGTCGGTGCGCGAGACGATCCGTGCCGCGAGTTGCTCGCGTGCACCATCGGTCAGCACTCGGGCATGGGGTTCCATCCCAATGCGCATGCCATGATCGGCGATGATCGAAGCGGCGAAGGAGTGGTAGGTCGAGATGACCGGATCACCCGCCGGTCGCGGATCCGCATCTGAATCCTCCGACTGCTCCCCGGCGGGCAGGTGTCCCTTCGAGCGAGCCTCGGCCAGATAGCCGCGGGTGCGGGTCAGCAATTCGTGAGCGGCCTTATTGGTGAAGGTCAGCCCGAGCAGGTGACCGGGGTCTGCCTGTCCGGTGAGCACCATCCACAACATGCGCGCGCTCATCACGGCTGTCTTCCCCGAACCTGCTCCGGCCACGACCACCGCGGGTCGCTGCACCGCGCACAGTGCATCGAATTGGGGATCGCTGGGAGTGAAACCGAGGACATCAGCCACCGCCCGGCGTGCCTGCTCATCGGTGAGCCCACTCGATTCGCTCATCACGGGACCTCCTGCGAGGCGGGCCTGGTGGGGCAGATGGCGGTGAAATCGCACGAGTTGCAGTGATCGCCCGACCGCGGCGGGAACTGTGACGCGCGCATCGTGGTGACGGCATCCCGCACGGTCTCGAAGAACCAGGACACTTCGCCGGGGGACGTGAGTGCCGGCTGGATCAGGGTCTTCGGATCTGCTGAATCCTGCCCGGCATCCTCGGCCACGAAGACAAGGGCAGCCTGAGCGATGCGGGGATCATCGATATCGAGCGGGACGGACAGGGCCGAACTCACCACGGCCGCTTGGTACAGGGCTAATTGCAGATCGTGGACGACCGCTTCCTCGGTGGGGATCTTGGCGCCGGTCTTGATGTCGAGCAGATCGAGCCGACCGTCGGCATCTCGATCGATGCGGTCGATGCGGCCACTGACGGCGATCTGCTGATCGACCCCGGTGAGGTCTTCCAGGATCGCCTCGATCCGGGTGACCTCGTCCTCGTCACGACCGACACTGACGATGCGGGCGAGCTCGTGCAGATCGATACGTCCATCGAGTGCGATCTCGGTACCGACGACCTCGTGGTCAGCCGAGTCCTCGCGGGATCGGTGGAATCTGCACAGGCGCGCGAGCATCACCCGGACACGTTCGTGTTCGGCGACCTCGTGCCAGGGCACATCGAATCCGAGATAGGGCCACACCCGATCGAGTTCGCGGGTGAGGACCTGTGGATCCGGGGGCAGATCCCCGGTGGCCACCGCATCGGCCAATGCGTGCACCACGCGACCCAGGGTTGCCGCGGAACCGCTGGGACTCCCGGCATGGACCTGCCGGTCGAGGAACCACCGCAGCGGGCAGGTCGTGACCGACTGCAGCGCGGATGCACTCAACCGCAGGGGTTGGTCGGCGGGGCGCAGCGCCTCGTCATTGACGGTCGTGGGGTTGGCGTTCCACCAGGTCGCGGGATCGGCAGCAGCAGCGAGGGGGCGTCCGTCATCATCGCGAAGCACAGCGAGGGCGGCGAGTTCGTCGACGATCGCCGTGCGCTCGGTCCCTTCGGCTTCGAGCAGCCGAGACCGTAGGGCTGCGATGTGACCGGTGAGGGTCAAGGGTCGTGCGGGGCGACCAGCTAGGTGTCGACGCGTCACGTGGGGAACTCCGGATTCGACATCGTCGATGAACCGGCTCGGTTGGGCCCCGGCTTCATCGCGGGATTCCACGGCGGCAAGCACCGTGCGATGGTGGGCCCGAGTGAGAGCCGTGTAGAGCAACCGGCGATCGGCATCCAGCGCCGCGGCGTTGAGGTTGGGCTGGTCTCGCTGCTGCTGCGACGGTGAACCATGCCGACCGGAGTCAACGACCTGCAGAAGGGAATCGATGTCGAGCAACCCGTTGCGCGGATTGGCGCGCGGCCAGACCCCCTCTTGAAGATCGACAACGATGACCGTGTGCCACGAGCGCGCCTTGGCATGATGCGCGGTCAGCACGCTCACTGCCTCGGGAACGCCCACTCCTCGCTCGGAGATCGCCTCCGCCGGGACGCGTTGATCGCGAATGGCACCGACGAAGGCCTCGACGCCGAAAACACCCCGGTATCGCTCGGTGAGCCGCTCCGCCGTCGCGAAGAGGGCGAGCACGGCATCGATGTCGTGACCGCTGGGTCGATGACCGCTGAGTGCCGCTCGACGCAACCGCTCGGGCCACGCGACCCCGCGCGCATCGGGAAGAGCGCCCGACCAGGCCTGCCACAGCACCTGGGCCGAAGGCTGGCCGTCATCGATACTCGACGCCAAGGATGCGAGGAGCTCACCGGCGTCGAGCAGGCGACGGGCACCGGGAGTGTCGAGGAGTTCCTCGGGGATGTGATGCGCCCGACCGGTCGATAGGGCATTGAGGGTCTCGGTGAGCAGTGTGGGAAATCGGGGTGCGACCTCGTCGGGCCGATCTCGCCGCAGCCTGGCACGCCAACCGCGGGCGAGCGCGCGCAGATCAGCGGCTCTCGCATCGATAACCGGTCCGCTCATCACATCGACGGCTTCGGTCTCACCGATCCGGCCGGCCCGGGTCGCCGCATCCAGGACGTCCAGCAGAGCCGACACCGCCGGTTCGTCGGGAAGCGCGAGATCGATCGATTCCGTGTGCACAGGGACTCCGACTACCTGCAGGTCACGACGCACATCGGCAACCGTCGAGGTGGTGCGGGTGAGCACCGCCATCTGCGACCACGGGATGCCGTCCCTCACGTGGGCCTCACGCAGCAGCCGACCGATGTGGGAGCGCAGGTTGCCGGACGCATCTGCGATGACGATGTCCACGGACGCATCGGGATCCGCCCCTGCCCCATCCCGCGGACGGCGCAGCCTGATCGCGGTCTGACTCGGCAGGCCCACGAGTGTCTCGTGCGCGAGCACTCGAGCAGCGATCGCCAGGGACTGCGCGCTGCCGCGATGCACCTCGGGGGCGACGATCACCTCGGGCGCAGCGGAACCGACGGGTTGACGGCGACGTTCGAGGAGGTCTGCGAACACCCGCGGATCCGAACCCCGGAAACCGTAGATGCTGCGGGCGGGATCGCCAGCGACGACGAAGGTCTTGTCGGCGGGGACGAGTCGCATCAGAAGATCAGCCTGCAGCGCATCGAAATCGTGGAACTCATCGACGTAGAGCGCGCTGAGTGCGGACTGCATCTGAAGCCGAACCTCGTCGGTGCTTGCGATGGCGCGGGCGAGGGAGATGAGGCCGGAGTAGTCGATGACGTTCTCCAGGCTTGCGGTCTCGGCTTCAAGGGATGCGAAATGTACGAGCGCCTGAACCAACGGATCACCCGATGCCTCCGCCGCTCGCTCCGCCTGGTCAGGATCGAGACCGAGGTCTCGCAGACGCGTGGTGAAGGCTCGCACCTCGTTAGCCATCCCGAGGGTCGGCAATGCCTGACGCATGGAATCAGGCCAGTCGATGCTCGCATCGGTGATGCTGCCGAGGATCAACTCACGCGCCCGTTGGTCTTCCTCCGCACCGGACAACACGCGCAGGGAGGCGAGATCCTCATCCAGCCGAGGCCCGAAACTCGACACCAGCGAGAAGGCGAGCGCGTGGATCGTGGTGATCGTGGGCAGGGCGCCAGAGCCAAGGAGACCGGCGACCTGGGAGCGCAGATCCGCCGCGGCCCGCCGCCCCACGGTGACCGCCCACACCGACCGGGCGCCCTCGGTCCGGGTGCGCTCGGCGATGGCGTGCGCCAGGGCCGTCGTCGTGCCGGTGCCGGGCGAGCCGAGGTAGACCAGGGTGCCGCCGACGTGCTCCACGACCCGCCGTTGAGCGTCATCGAGGCTCAACGGAACTCCGGTCACCGACATGGCCGCCATTCCAGCACGTCGGGCCGACATCGCCCTGGCCGAAGGACATCCTGAAGGGACAATCCCCTTGCCTCAGGGGTCATCGAGGTCCATCTGGGACCATCGAGGGGTGGCCGGCGGCTCGACGGACGACGTGATGGCGGGAGACTCCTCGCCGCAGGTCGACCTGCCCGCCTCACCGGCCCCCGCCGATCCAGGCCCGCCGACCCCCTCCGACCCCCTCGTACGAGCGCCATCCCCCGCCCCCACCGAGCAGCCGACCGTGGCCCTGGCCCGGGCACGGCATGCGGCTGATCCTGGTCCGGTTGCCCAACCCACGGTCGTCATCGAGGAGGGCGTCATCCCCCGGCGACTGCGCCGCCCCCTCGACCTCGCCCGGTTCCTGCTCGCCGTCGTGCTGATCGCCGCGACGGTGGCCATCGCCTACTTCGCGACCGGCACCACCGAGGGGCTGGAGGAGGACATCATCTCCGGGGCCGATCGGCTCCCCGGTTTGATCGTGTTGGCCGCCAGTGTCATCGCGGGCCTCGGCCTCGTCGGCCTGCCAGTGGCCGCCGCTGTCTCCCTCGTCGTGCGCCGCCGGGTCCGCCAGTTGTTCGATGCGCTCCTGGGACTTCTGCTCACCGTGATCGGCCTGACCGCCGCGAACTGGGCGATTGCAACCTATGCCCCCGATCGCTTCGTCTCCGCCCTCACCGGCACCCTGAGCGGTGAGATCCCCGCCACCGCTCCCCTCCTCGGCGGCCTGGTCGCCTTCATCACAGTCACCCGGCTCATGGGTCGACGCCCCTGGAACGTCCTGAGCGTCCTGGTCATCTCCGCCCAGGTCATCGTGTTGCTCGTCGGTGGCGGCGTCGCGGTGCCGGGCCTGCTCATGACGATCTTCGCGGGGTGGGCCATCGGCCTGCTGGCCCGCTACGCGCTGGGTACGCCGACGACGCGCCCCTCCGGCGTGCAGGTGGCCGAGACCCTCGCCCGTACCGGTCTGCCCCTGACCGTGCTGCGCGCCTCGCGAAGCACCTCGGTGGGTCGCCGCTATCAGGCCACGACACGCGACGGGGAAGACCTGGAGATCGTCGTACTGGACCGCGACCTGGAGGGAGCCGGCCTCGCCCGCTCGGCCTGGCGCGCCCTGCGATTGCGTGAAGAGTCGGCTGATTCCACCTTCAATATGCGCCGCTCCCTCGACCATGCCGCGCTGATGGCCTACGCCTGCGAATCAGCAGGTGTCCCCGTGCCCGGGCTGGTGATGACCAGCGAGGTCGGGGCCGACTCGACCCTGCTGGCCTACCGATACGTGGTGGGTCGCAGGTTCAGCGAACTCACCGGTGACGACCTCACCGACGAGGATCTGGTCGGCGCGTGGCGCATCGTGCGGGATATGCACGAGCACCAGATGGCACACCGTGCACTCACCGCCGACAACCTGATGCTCGATGGCAGAGGGCGGGTCTGGGCGCTGGGCGAATCGCGCGGAACGGTGGCGGCCAGTGACCTGTCCATGCGCATCGACGTCGCCGAAATGCTCTGCACGTTGGCGATGATCGTCGGAGCCGACCGTGCGGTGCGCACCGGTCGTCGCGTTCTCGGGGTCAGCACGCTGGGCCGGGCGCTGCCGGTACTTCAGCCGGTCGCACTTTCTGCACCCACCCGTCGGGCCATGCGCAAGCGCCGGGACCTGATGGTGCACCTTCGTGATGCGCTGGTCGAGATTCGTCCGGATGCCGATACCGAGCAGATCAAGCTCGAGCGCATCAAGCCGCGCACGCTGATCATGATCATCGTGGGCGGAATCGCCGCCTACGTCCTCCTCTCGCAATTGGCGCAGGTCGATCTGGTCACCCTGGTCTCCACCGCATCTTTGGAATGGCTGGCCGTCGGAGTGATCGCCGCGATCATCACCTATCCGGCTGCTGCCTGGTCGCTGAGCGGGTTCGTCCCCGAACGCCTCAAACTCAACCGCACGATCCTGGCTCAGGTTGCCGGCGACTTCGCCACTCTCGTTTCGCCACCGACCCTCGGTGCCGTTGCGATCAATCTGCGCTATCTGACGAAGGCCGGACTGCATCCCGCGCTGGCCACCGCAAGCGTCGGGGTCTCCCAGGTCGCGGCCTTCGCGGTGCACATCGTGCTGCTCACCGGGTTCGCGATCGCGGCGGGCACCCAGGCGGATTTCACCTTCGACCCACCACCGTGGGCGGTCATCGCCGCGATCATCGTGGCTCTCCTCGTGCTGTCAGCTTTCGCGGTGCCAGTCGTGCGACGGTACGTCTTCGGCCGGGTGCGCCCGCTGCTGCGCGAGGTGATCCCCCGACTGGTCACTGTCGCTCAGCGGCCCCTGAAACTCCTCGAAGGCATCGGTGGCATCCTGCTTCTCAACCTCGGCTACATCATCACCCTCATCGCCTGCGTGCGGGCCTTCGATGGTGACTTGAACATCGCGGCGATCGCCGTGGTCTATCTGGCCGGTGCGACGATCGGCCAGGCTGCACCCACCCCGGGTGGTCTCGGTGCGGTTGAAGCAGCACTTGCTGCCGGTTTGACTGCCGCCGGTCTCGATGGTGGCGTCGCAGTCTCCAGCGTGCTGCTGTTCCGACTGATCACCTTCTGGATCCCCACCATCCCGGGGTACCTAGCCTTCAACTGGTTGACGAAGAAGGGTGCGCTGTAGACCGATCAGCAACCGACGGGATCGGATGCTCTACTGTTCTAGTCGTTCGGGGGTCGCACATCGACGTAGGGAGTCACCATGGAGTTCGGCCAGTTTCTTTGGAGCCTGCTCATCATCTTCTTCATGATCATGTACTTCATGGTCCTGTTCAGTGTGATCCTCGACCTGTTCCGCAACCACGAGATGAACGGTGGCGTGAAGGCCCTGTGGATCGTGGCCCTGCTGTTCATCCCGTTCCTGTCCCTGCTGATCTACGTGATCATCTACGGCAAGTCGATGGGGCAGCGGCAGATGGCGGCCGTGTCCGAGGCCCAGCAGGCGCAGAAGGCCTACATCCGCGATGTCGCCGGCACCTCCCCCACCGAGCAGATCGCCCAGGCCCAGCAACTTCTCACCAGCGGAGCCATCAGCCAGGAGGAGTTCGACCGGTTGAAAGCCAAGGCGCTGAGCTAACCCGCATCGGGCGCACTCGCTCATGGGGCAGTACGGTCGGCTCCCATGAGCGAAGATCGCGTCACCATCACCCCTCTCACCGACGGCCCTCTCGAGGTCACCGGCCCGGTGACCGTCACCGCCAGTGACGGCAGCACGCTGGAGACAACCGAGCGCACCTGGCTGTGCCGCTGCGGTGCATCAGCGAAAAAGCCCTACTGCGACGGCAGCCACAAGAAGATCGGCTTCACCTCCACCGTCGAGGGCTAGCCCTTCTTCGGGCGAATCCGGCCCGATTCGGGCGCGATTCACCCGAAGAACGCGAGCTAGCCGAAGAAGGCGACGATTGACGTCAGGATCGGTGCGACGATCAGCGCCGGCAGCAGATCGCCGACCGCGAGGGTGGTCACGCGCAGTAGCCGCAGCCCCACGCCGATCAGCAGGATGCCTCCGGTCGCGGTGATCGAGGCGATGACCGATGCAGCAACGACCGCGCCGACCGCGACCCCGATCAGGGTGAAGACGCCCTGCACGATGCCGACGCTGATCGCCGAAGCGGCCACCCCCCACCCGAGTGTCGCGGCGAACGCCACCGACGCCACCCCGTCGAGGGTGGACTTCAAGGCGAGTTGATCGATCCCCTGCCCGAGCCCGTCGGAGAGGGCGCCCAGGATCGCGAGTGGGCCGATGACGAACAGCAGGGACGCATCGACGAAGCCTTCGATGAATCGCTGTCGCGCCTCACTTCCCGAGGTGCGCGACATCCTGCGCTGCAGCCAGCCTCCGATGCCCTCCATCCGCTGCTCAACGCGCAGCAGCGAGCCGATCACCCCACCGATGACGACCGATCCCAGAACGATCAGCAACGGGGCTGATGAGCCGACATCGGCCTGCCAATCGGCATCGGTGAGCGCCACGATGTTCAGTGCCGCCACCACGAGAACGACGAGGCCGAGTGCGGAGGTGATCAGGTCGCGGGTGCGCTCGGGCAGACGCGAACCGACG
>CBFHQG010000012.1:0-37959 GCA_965657825.1 Actinomycetes bacterium
CCGCGGGAGACCAGCCACAACAATCCCAGCACACCCAGCCACAGGAGTGCTCCCAGCCCGGCACCTGCCCAACCTGCCCCTGCTGCAGTCGGTGACGAACCCAGCAGATCAGCGACAGCGAGCCCCACCGGAGTGACGATGAGCATCGGCAGGGTGAGTGCATTGGGTAGTCGGTGTTCTCGCAGATCGACCACCGACAGGATGACGCCGACGACCAACCACACGCACAGCAGTGGCAGGAGCGGGCCAAGATCCATCGGCCCACGGTAGCGGCGCAGCACCGGGAACCAACAGATGCTGATGACAGCTGTGGAGAGCGAGCCCTACTGATCGTCCAGAGTCGGCCCGTTGATCGTCGGCCGCCGTGACGCGATGGGCACCATGATCACCATCGCCATCAGGATGAGCATCCACGACAGCAGGCCGACACTGTCCGATGCCGAAAGCAGAGTGCTGGTGACCAGTCGGATCCCGATAATCACCACGATCCACGCCGCCATCACCCAGATGCCAGATCCGGCGAACCACGCGTTGATCCACCCTCTCGCTGCGCCCCGGGTGCGCCAACGCCGCGCTTCGACCAGCGAGCGCACGAACATCACCAAGATCGGCCACATCAAGATCAGGACCGATCCACCAATGGCGATGATGGCCCGCAGGACTGGTGCTTCCACGGTCACACCCTGCACTGAAATCCGCAGCCGGGCACGTCCAGATGAACGGTCAGAGACGGCCGCGCCGAGGTTCCGCGCCAATCAATCCTCGGTGATCACCACGATGTCATCGGATTCTGCAATGAGATTGCCCTCGGAGTCGTAGACATCGATGATCTCCTCCTCGAGCACCAGGTTGCCCTCTGCATCGAAGACATCGATCGTTTCATCGACGATGCTGCCGGCTTCGCTCGTGGCTACGACGAGATCATCCACCTCGAGACCGATGACGTCTCCGCCTTCATCGATCAAACCGGCTACCTCGATCGACTCGCCGACCTCAACCTCATCGAACTCATCCGACATGGCCCTGCTCCTTCTCCTCGGGGTGTGACTCGCTGGGGTTTGACTCGCTGGGGTTTGACTCGCTGGGGTGTGACTAGTTGGAGGGGTGACTGCCGGGCCTATCTCACACCCGATCAGCCGCGATGTCCATGGCTTCAGGATGAACATCTGATTCCAACCGAACGATGATCGATTTCGAGGCCGGGGTGTTGCTCTCCGCCGCTGTCGCGTCGAGGGGAACCAGCACATTGGCCTCGGGAAAATACGCCGCCACACACCCCCTCGGGGTGGGGTAGGCCAGCACCGTGACGTTGGGCATCCGTCGTTCACCGTCCGGCGCCACACTGACCACGTCGACCCGGCTGCCGTCCCGCAGGCCACGATCCTCCAGATCGAGGGGATGTACGAAGACGACGTCCCGCGCACCGCTGACACCTCGGTAGCGGTCGTCCATTCCGTAGACGGTGGTGTTGAACTGGTCATGGGAGCGGACCGTCTGCAACAGCAGGTGACCGTCCGGGATGACGAGGTCGTCGGGTTGGTTCACCGTGAAGACCGCTCGGCCGGTTGGTGTGGCGAATCGACGCTCATCCCGAGGGGGATTCGGCAGCACGAAGCCGTTCGGCTCGCGAACTCGGGTGTTGAATTCGGCGAAACCCGGCACGACAGCTTCGATGTGTTCGCGGATGCGGTCGTAATCCTCGGCCGCGTCAGTCCAGGGCAACGGATGGTTGTCGAGGACCCGGGAAGCGATCTGCGACACGATGACCGGCTCGCTCACCAGATCCTGATCGACCGGCGCTAGTCGACCGCGCGAGGCGTGCACCACACTCATCGAATCCTCGACGGTGACGAACTGCTCTCCGCCCCGCTGAATATCGCGCTCCGTGCGCCCCAGGCACGGCAGGATCAGCGATTCCCGCTCGGCAATCACGTGTGACCTGTTGAGTTTCGTCGAGACGTGCACAGCGAAGTCGACCGACCCCATGGCCGCCTCCGTCAGCGCGGTGTCCGGAGTGGCCGCCGCGAAGTTGCCGCCCATCGCCATGAAGAACCGCACTCGGCCGTCGCGCATGGCCCGAATCGACTCCACCACGTCATAGCCCCATTCCCGCGGCATGGCAGTGTCGAAGTGCGCCTCAAGGGAATCGAGGAACTCACGAGTCGGCCGTTCATGAATGCCCATCGTGCGATCACCCTGCACATTGCTGTGCCCGCGCACCGGACAGGCGCCAGCGCCCGGGCGACCGAAATTGCCACGCAGCAGCAGGTAGTTGACGATCTCGCGGATCGTGGCCACCGCATTGCGATGCTGGGTGAGTCCCATGGCCCAGCAGACGATGATCGACTGCGCGCGGGTGCTCTCCTCGACGAACTGCGCGATCTCTGTGTCCGTCAGACCCGTGCGGGCCGCGACCGTAGCCGGATTCTGCGACCGCCAATGCGTCGTGACCTCAGCGAAGCCATCGCAGGATGAATCGATGAACTCGTCGTCGACGGCCCCTGAATCGACAAGCTGCCGATTGACCTCCATGAAGAACGCCAGATCACCGTTGACACGGATGGGCAGGTGCAGGTCGGACAGCGACGTGCCCGATCCGATGACCCCCGAGGGGCGCTGAGGATTCTTGAAACGCATCAGGCCGGCCTCGGGCAGAGGGTTGATGCTCACGATGCGCCCGCCGCGTCGCTTCAGCGACTCCAACGCGGTGAGCATGCGCGGATGGTTGGTGCCCGGATTCTGGCCCACGATGACCACCAGGTCGGCGTGATCGCTGATGTCCTCCAAGGACACCGTGCCCTTGCCGATGCCGATGGTCTGCGTCAGTGCGATACCGCTGGATTCGTGGCACATATTCGAGCAGTCAGGGAGGTTATTCGTCCCGAGAGATCGAGCCAGGAGTTGGTAGAGGAAGGCGGCCTCATTGCTCGTGCGCCCGCTGGTGTAGAAAACCGCCTCGTTGGGATCGGGCAGGTCAAGCAGTCGTGAGGCGATCAGATCGAAGGCTGATTCCCACTCGATAGGCCGGTAGTGGGTGTCACCTGCGGCTAGGTGCATCGGCTGCACCAGCCGCCCCTGCGACTCCAGCCAGTGCCCGGACTGACCACGCAGATCGGTCACCGAATGCTCAGCGAAGAAGCGGGCGTCAACGCGTCGCCGGGTCGCCTCCCAGGCCACTGCCTTCGCGCCGTTCTCACAGAATTCAGCGTGGTGGCGGTCCTTCGGATCAGGCCAGGCGCAACTCGGGCAGTCGAAACCATCGGCCTGATTGACGCGGGTGAGGGCCCGCACCGTGCGCACCGGGCCCATCTGCTCCAGGGCGATTCCGGTGGCCGCGAACACCCCGCGTGGGCCGGCGGCGACCTGCTCTGCCCGGCCAGGTTCGGCCCGGTCACCACCGTCACTCGATGTCACTCTGCGATCGTACGGGGTTGCCCGCCTCCCGGTGGGCCTACGCTGGAGCGATGGGCTCGGTAGACCGACGACGCGTGGTGCGCGTCGAGGGATCGACCCGCAGCGAACCCCGAGGCGATCACGTCGCAGTCGAGGAACCTCTGGAGATCCTCGTCGATGGTGTGCTCGCTTCGAGCACCATGCGCACGCCGGGGCATGACATCGAACTCGCCATCGGCTGGTGTGTCTCCGAGGGCATCCTCGCCCATCACGATGATCTGGTCACCGCCAAATCCTGCTACTCCAAATCCACCACTCTCGACGAGGTCGATGAGGATGAACCGATTCGCCGGATCGTGGAGGTGAACACCACCCATCGACGTTCTGTCCCGGCGCGACTGCACGCGACGTCGAGCGCCTGCGGCATCTGCGGCAGCGATGTGATCGACGCGACGCTGGCCCGCTGCCAATCCCTCCTCGTCGACGATCAATCGAGATTCGCCCCGTCGATTCTCACCGCGATGCCCGACGCCATGCGCACCGCGCAACACCACTTCGACTCGAGTGGGGGCATGCATGCCGCGGCACTCTTCGATCCGCAAGGACAGATCGTGTGCGTACGCGAAGATGTCGGTCGACACAACGCAGTAGACAAGGTCATCGGCTGGGGACTCACGCACATAGGACTCCCGCTACACGGGTTGGGCCTGCAGGTCAGCGGACGCGCATCGGCGGAGTTGGTCCACAAGGCCGCGATCGCAGGCATTCCGTTGCTCTCGGCAGTATCGGCACCGACAACCCTGGCCATCGACCTCGCCCGCGCCAGCGGGGTAACCCTGATCGGCTTCATGCGCGGGGACAGTTTCAACATCTATGCAGGTGAGCAGCGAGTCGACGCTGACACCTGAGCCCTACCCGTGCCCGCGCGCCGTTTCCCGGCAACTCCACAAGCCCCCGCGTCCTTCGACGCACTTAGTCCACGGTGTCCGATGGCACAACAGGCGGGATGAGCCGGCCGAGGGCACTGGCGATGATCATGCCGATGGTGATGGCGACGATGCTCGCCCCGGCGAGATACAAGACATCGTTGGCATTCGTCGGGCCGCCCGATGATCCCCCACGGCCGAAGGTTTCGGTCAGCGCGACCAACCCCAGGGAGCCGGGGACGAGAAGCCAGAAGACAGGTTCGAACAGGGCGAAGGCCGGCATGCCCTTACGGGAACGCCGCTGGAACACGATCGCGAGGAACAACGCGGCCGCAGCACCCACTCCAGCGGCAAGGACGGGATCGATGGTGACGGTGATCGCCGTTTGCACCCCGTAGGCGACAAGCAGCAGCAGGACGACGATGCGGATCCCCCCGCGAGCCTCATTCGACACCATCGATTGACCGATCGCGAAGACCAGGACACCGATCCAGGCTGCCCACCAGGGCAGCAGCGTCTCGGTGAGATCTCCGAACTCATAGGTATCGATCGGTGCCAATTGCGCGCCGACCAGCACGCCGAAGGTGAGCACCAGGATCTGCACGAGGGCGTTCACCAATCGGGCCGAACCCGACATGATCTGCCCGTTGGCGAGTTCCTGTGTCCCACGGGTGAGGCCGACGCCGGGGATGAGTGTGATGATCGGCGCTGCGACAGCGCGCACAGGTTGGATGTCGTCGCCGAAAACTGAGCCGAGAGTGAACACGACATAGGCGGCGACCGCTGCGGAGAAGAAGGGGACCAGCGCGTTGATGGCCGGTCGCTCGGCAGTGAGGACCTGCGCGACGGCGACGAGCATTCCCAGCACGAATGCGATGAGGACCCCCCACAGGCTGATCCGGAACACCAACGCGAAGCCAGCGGCGGTCAGGCCGTTTGCGATGATCGTCATCCAGGTGGAGAACCTCGGTGCCACGTCGTAGACAGCTCGAAGCTGACTCGTCGCCTCACTGGGTGGGATCTGGCCAGCTGCAGCACGCTGGGCGATGCGATGGACGAGTGCCGCTTGATCCAGCCGGAGGGTGCCCATGTCCGTGGCGACGATGCGAGCTCGACCGCCATCGATGTCATCGACGAACACCGCGTTGGGGATCACGTAGATCTGCAGATCCCCCCGGCCATATGCGGTTGCGACGGCCTTGAGGGTGTCATCGACCTCATTGACGGGGTAGCCGGCAGCCAGCTGCGCGCGGCCGAGAGTGGCGATGAGTTCCTCTACCTCGTTCACCTTGGCCGTCACAGGCACTACTCTGCCGCACCGGCGTGATCGAGTGCGAGGTGACAGACTGGAACACATGGGACTGTTCGGTCGTCGCAAGCGCCACGCCGCGTGGGATCGCGGCTCCACGCGGGAGGACATCGTCCACCTGAAGCAGTTCGTGGAGACCCGACGCGGGGTCGAGGCCTACGTGGAGCCGGTCACGATGGCCACGGAGACCACGGTCGTCCTCGTCGCCCACGATGGGGAGTGGACCCGCCGGCGCGTGGAGAGCCCCGGTGAGGCCCACGACCTCGCACAGAATTGGGGCATCCCGATCTACGACGCCGCCGTGGTCGGCTACCCCCCGCGGATGCGGGAGTGGACCCGTGCGAACAAGGACAGCCGCGGCACCCTGTAACTCCCCCGGATCTGCTCGCCAACCGGCGGCCAAATCGCGAGCGAATCGGCAAAAAGACGACCGTTTCGCGAGCAGATTCAGGAATTGGGGGCCACTGGCGTCAGGGCGAGCCTGGTGCGGGATCTCCCTCCCCGACCTCCTCCGGGGTGGGGGCTCCTCCACCGAGGCGCGCCGGCAGGTACCACTCACTACGATCCCCCGGGTACCTCGCCACAGTCTGGTCGAGCACCGAGCGCATGCGTTCACGCAGCTGCACCGTCAACGCATCGATGTCGTCACCGGGTGCCGGATGCATCGGGTCACCGACCGTGATCGCGATCGTCTTGCCGCGCGACAGGTCACGGTGACCATAGGAGTAGATCCGCGCACCACCGAGCACGCACATCGGAATCAACGGGACACCGGCCTCCATCGCCATGCGCACCGCACCGGACTTGATCGGCTTGATATCCATCGACCGGCTCATCGTCGCCTCGGGGAACACCCCGACGAGTTCTCCGGCGCGCAGCACCCGCACCGCCTCGTCGAAGGCCTGCGAGCCCGCCGCTCGATCGACCGGGATGTGCTTCATCGCTCGCATCAGCGGGCCGGACACCCGGTGGCGGAACACCGACTCCTTCGCCATGAAGCGCACCAGTCGGCGACCCTGTCGGTCTGCCGGGATACCGCCGAGTGCGAAATCCAGATAACTGGTGTGGTTGATCGCGAGCACGGCCCCGCCGGTTCGCGGCAGGTTCTCCAAACCCACGATGTCAAAGCGCAGACCCAGCGCCCCGAAGACACCTTTGAACCCACTGACAATGGATCGGTACACCGGCTCGGCCACAACCTGACGGTACCGCGTGGGAGGCGCTAGGTTGAGCGCCGTGACCCGTATACCGTCGAAGGGGTTCCTCCTCACCACGTTGATCCTCGGTGCCGGCGTCGCGAACATCAACCTCTCCCTGGCCAATGTCGCACTGCCTGACATCAGCAAGGACCTCGGCGCCAGTCAGGTCAGCACCAATCTGGTGGGGATCGGTTTCACCCTCGGGCTGGCAGCCAGCGTTCTCTACCTTGGTGCACTCGGCGACCGCTACGGCCGACGCCGGATGCTGCTGCTGGGCCTATCCGCCTCGATTCCCTTCGCAATGCTCGCCGCGTGGGCACCCAACACCGAGATCCTCATCATCGCCCGCATCCTGGGGGGCGTTTCGGCCGGCATGACCTACCCCACGACGCTCACCTTCATCGTGGCGCTGTTCAACGGTAGGGAACGCACCACGGCGATCGCCCTGTGGTCGGGGATCGGTGCCGCGTTCGCGGCAGCAGGCCCCCCGTTCGTGGGGTGGCTGCTCACCTTCGCCTGGTGGGGAGCCGGATTCCTCATTCCTATCCCCCTCGCTGCGATCGCCCTGGTGCTCGCCTGGCGACTGCCGAGGAGTTCCGGCGAGGGCGACGAGAAGATCGACAACCTCAGCGGCATCGTCTCGATCGTGATGGTGACCGCGCTGGTCCTCGCCATCACCCTCGCACCGCTCCCCGGTGCGGCAGTGGTTGCGCTCATACTCGGCGTCGTCTCGATCGGCCTGATCACGTTCTTCGTCCTGCGCCAACGTCGCGTCGACAACCCGCTGTACGACCTGACAATCGCCAAGCGACGCATCTTCTGGGTTGCTGCGCTCGCCGGCATCATCGTCTTCGGTTCGCTGATGGGGGCGTTCTTCATCGGCCAGCAGTACCTGCAGGATGTTCTCGACTACTCAAGTTTCTCTGCCGGAGTGGCGATCCTCCCGACGACGGTGATGCTCGTTGCCGTTGCCCCCCTGGCAGCCCGGCTGATCAACCTCTACGGCTCCCGTATCACCCTGCTCATCGGCTTCGCCGTGCTCGCGGGGGGATTCCTCACCATGCTCTCCTGGCGACCGGATTCGCCGTACATCCTCGTGGGAACCGCCTACGCGCTACTCGGCGCAGGTGTCTCGATCGCCGCCGCCCCCGCATCCCGCTCGATCATGGCAGCCGTCCCGCAGGCCAAACTCGGCATGGGCTCGGCGACGAACGATCTGCAGCGTGATCTAGGCGGCGCCATCATGCAGTCGGTCATGGGTTCGCTGCTCGTCGTGCGCTACGCCAGTTCACTCACCGAGTCACTGTCGGGGGTGCCCGAGGACCAACGCCAGCAGGTCACCGACCAGACCGTGACACTGATGACCTCGTCTTTCGCAGGCGCTGAGCAGGTCGCCGCGTCCATACCCCAGGCCGATGCCACGACGCTCACACAGTGGGCGGCCGATGCGTTCGCGCGGGGCTCCGGGCTCGCGTTCGCCGCCGCGCTCCTCGCGGTCGCCATCGGCATGGTGATCGTGGCGTTCGGATTCCCCGGCAAGAAGGCTGAGATCGCCGTGGAGGAGAAATACGCCGCACTCGATGGTGCCGGGAAGCAGGATCAGAACAGCGCGGAGTAGCCGTTGAGCGCCGGCTGGCCGCCGAGATGGGCGTACAGCACCGTGGACGAGCGATCGATCTCACCGCGCGCAACGAGATCGATCATGCCCGCCATCGACTTCCCCTCGTAGACCGGATCGGTGATCATGCCCTCGGTGCGCGCCGCTGTCTTCATCGCATCCAGGGTCTGCTCATCGGGGATGCCGTAGACGCCCGCGTGATAGTCGGGATTGAGTTCGATATCGGCATCGGCGACAGTCGCCCCGATCAGGGCGCCGGTGGCCTTGGCGATGCGCTCGACCGCAGCGTAAGTCTCGGGAACCTTCGCCGACGCATCGATGCCAAGCACTCGACGGCGACGATCACGCTCGGCGAAGCCGGCGATCATCCCCGCCTGAGTGGAACCGGTGACCGAGCACACGATGATGGTGTCGAAGAAAACCCCGAGATCGGCCTCCTGCTGCTCGACCTCGCGTGCCCAGCGGGCGAAGCCCAGTCCGCCGAGGGGGTGATCCGAGGCGCCGGCGGGGATCGCGTACGGAGTGCCTCCTGACTCGCGAACCTCCGCCATCGCGTTCTCCCACGATTCTTTGAATCCGATGCCGAATTCCGCTTTGACCAGCCGCACATCCGCACCGGCGAGGCGCGACAGCATGATGTTGCCGACCTTGTCGTAGACCGAATCGGGCCACTCGACCCAGGATTCCTGCACCAGAACGCATTTCATGCCGATGTAGGCGGCGACAGCGGCGACCTGGCGCGTGTGGTTGGACTGCACCCCACCGATCGATACGAGCGTGTCGGCGCCCTGTGCCAGCGCGTCCGCGACGAGGTACTCCAACTTACGAGTCTTATTCCCACCGTAGGCGATGCCGGAGTTGCAGTCCTCGCGCTTGGCCCAGATCTGCGCCCCACCGAGGTGCGCGGTGAGCCGATCGAGGCGATGCACCGGTGACGGTCCGAAGAGCAGGTCGTATCTCGGGTAGTCCTCGAGGCGAGCCGATGTCATCGAGGTGGTCGTCATGCAGGGGCTCCTAGGTGAGTTCGTCGAGTAGGGATCCGAACACCACGCTGGTAATGCGTGCCGCTCGGGGGGTATCGCCGATGGTCAGGGCGTCGATGAGGTCATGGTGGCGACGGATGGAGGATTGGGCGTGCGCGCCGGTGAAACGACGCGCCTCCAGTCGACGGATCTGCGGCGACCAGCGTTCGATCGTCTCTGCCAGTGGCAGGTTGTCGCAACGCTCGACGATGACACCGTGGAACTCGTCATCGGCGGTCAGTGCGGTGCGCACGTCGTTCACCCGGATGGCCGCGATGAACCGGTCGTTAGCGGCCCGCATTCGGGTCAGGTCCTCGGGGATCAATCGGGCGCTTGCCACCGCCTCGGTATGCAGCAACCGGATGAGATCGACCGCGTCTCGGGTGACCCGGGTATCCAAATCCGTCACCCGGGTGTGGGCCTGGGCTTTGCGTTCCACGAGCCCCTCGGAGCTGAGCCGGGCGAGGGCCTCGCGGATCGGCGCCTTGGACACCCCGATGTCACGGGCGAGGTCCTCCTCGCGCAGCACGGTCCCCGGGGGGTCGTCACCGAACACGATCCGATCGCGCAACTGCTCATAGGCGACATCGCGGAGCAGGCGGCGCATGCCGGCTAGACTAACATGTCAGACCCCCCATTGACATGTCAGTTGGCGGGTCGTATGGTTATCCGTAGCAGCCCGGCTGCGTTGTTGTCCCCCCCGTCGACGGCGCCCGGGCTGCCCTGTTTTTCCCGTCATCCCGCTGCTCGACCTACGGCACAATGACCTCTATGTCCCTGGCCTCACGAATGCTGCGTCGACCCGGGTGGCTGACCCGCTGGGCCTCCGACACACCGTCGCAGGCCGGCGTGATCGGGGCGGCCTGGAGCGTGGCCGGCAGCCTCTCGCGCGGTCTCCTGCCCCGCTCGCCCCTCGATCAGGCCATCACCACCAGCATCATCGCCACGGTCAATTACCAACTCACCGCAACCGGTTGGGCCAGCCTCGAGGCCGCAGCTGCACTCCCGGGTCGACGTCCCGGTACCGGTGCGCGGCTGGCTGTCGCTGCCTTGGCGATCACCGGGGGTTACGCGACGGCCTTCGCCACCGCCCGACGCTCAGCTGATTCACCCGTGGCCGCCGCCGCCTATGCGCTAGGGCGCCAGACGGCGTTCTCCGGTATCGCCGGAGGTGCGGCCTCACTGTGGGACGACCTGCTGCACAAACGACTCGGCTTGAGGCCGGGCCTCGACACGACAGTGGTGCCCAACCTCATCACCGGCGGTGCGATCGCGGCTGGCAACGTGTACTTCGCCGTCCGCCGCGCACACAAATATGGCACGACGACCAGCGAGCATCGATTCGCCGGGGTCAACGCCCGCTCAGTCACCGTTGCTGCTGCAGCCGGAGCCGGAGCCGCGGTTGGTCTAGGCACCCTCGTCGTCACCGAGCAGTTCGCCGCGCGTGGCATCGAAGCCGGAATCCGCCGCATCATCCGCCGCGATCCAGGTGCACTGGGCAACCTCGTCGCCCACGGGATCCTGCTCGGCGGGTTGACGATGGCGTCGGGAGTTGCACTGCGGCGCATCACGATGCGCCTGCAAAGCCGTGACGACATCGTCGAGCCGGCCTACCCCGAACCTCCTACGTCGTCGCATGTATCCGCAGGGCCGGCAAGCACGATGCCCTTCGACTCCATCGGCAAGGAGGGGCGCCGCTTCGTCCTGATGGCACTGACCGCATCCGACATCACCGAGGTGATGCACGAGCCTGCCATCGATCCGGTGCGCGTCGTCGGGGGCTTCGAGGCCTCCTCCGATATCCGTGAGCGCGCGAAACTCACACTCGCCGATCTCGAATCATGTGGCGGCTTCGATCGTGGTCTCATCTGCGTCGCATCACCGACCGGTGTGGGGTACGTCAACTACACGATCATCGAAGCGCTGGAATACCTGACGCGCGGTGACTGCGCGACCGTCGTTCCCCAGTACGCACTCGTACCCAGCGCATTGGCGATGCCGCGGACCGCCGAAGGCGTGCACCTGACCCGCTTGATACTCGAGGGCATCCGCGATCGCATCGCAACACTGCCGGCCGAACGCCGACCCCGTGTGGTGCTCATGGGCGAAAGCCTCGGTGCCAATGTCGCCCTCGATGTGTCGACGGTGCCCGGCCCCTACACCGGGAT
Organism: Actinomycetes bacterium; assembly: GCA_965657825.1. Taxonomy (GTDB): domain Bacteria; phylum Actinomycetota; class Actinomycetes; order S36-B12; family S36-B12; genus M55B157. The sequence continues at coordinate 11,636 of CBFHQG010000012.1, forward strand.
TCCGGCACTCAACCATCTCGGCGTCTCCGGCGGTGTGTACTTCGGTGTGCCGTTCCGCACCGAGTTCTGGCAGCGCTGGCGGCACAACCCCGATGCGATGGACCCCGAGCACCAGGTCCTGTGCGTCGCACAACCGGATGAGGCACCCGCGCTCCCGCTCGGGCAGATGCGCCACCTCATGGTGATCCACAACGACGACCCTGTGAACAAGTACGGCTACTCGATGGTGCTGCAGCCACCGTGGTGGATGGGACCACCGGCGACCCGACCCCCCGGTGTTCCCCGCGAGACGCGATTCCGCCCCATCTCGACCTTCGCCATCGCCACCGTCGATCTGCTCAACGGGATGAACTCCAAGCCCGGACACTTCGAACGGCGGGGACACGACTACCGGATCGAAGCTCGCCTTGGCCTGCAGCGAGCCTACGGGCTGGTGTGCACCGATGCCCAGGCTGACGCGATCGAGCACGCACTGCGCGACCGAGAGACCGAGTGGGCAGCGCGTCGCATGATCGCCCGCAAACTCGACCGCGCCCGTCGCAGCATCGCGGACACGTTGAGTTCCTGGGGTGATGTCAACGTCGACGTCGCCGATCTAGACCCCGCACTCGCCGAACTTGCACCGGCTTCACCACTGCAGCGCCTGGGTCGTATCTCCGCCCCACCCGGGGCGTGATGTCGATGCGGTGGTCGGTGCTCGTCGTGGAGGACGACACCCTTACTCGCTCGCTCCTCGTGTCGGTCCTGAAAACTCACGGGATCACGATCACCGCCGAGTCCGCCAACGTTGCAGATGCCCTGCGTGATCTGGGCTCGCAACGCATTGACGCTGCATTGCTCGACCTCGACCTGGGTCCTGGCCCGAGTGGGTTGGACCTCGCCGTCGAACTCCGACAGCGTGACCCGGAGGTAGGCCTGGTGCTATTGACCTCCTACGACGATCCGCGGTTGAAGGACGCGACGGCAACGATTCCCCGCGGGATGATCCACCTGACGAAGAAAGGCGGCACAGACAGCACCGCGGTTCTCTCGGCACTGCACTCGGCGATCATCGCACCGCTTGCATCGGCCTCGATGCCAACAGGGATCACCCTGACCGAAACGCAGATCGAGGTCCTCGCCGGAATCGCTCGCGGTGACAGCACCGCGCAGATCGCCGAAGCGCGCGGGGTGAGCGCGAAGGCCGTGGAGCAGGTCGTCACCCGACTGTGCGACATCCTCGAGATCCCCCGCGATGCATCGGCGAACCAGCGGGTGCACCTCGCCCGCCGCTACCACGAGATGACCGGGCAGCTGCCGTGACCGAGACCCGAGTATTCGCGGGGCCCGCCTCACTCAGCACCCCAGCCCTCTTGCTCATCGCTCCCATCGGGCTCATCGCTGCGTTCATCTCCGATGCCTTCGCCGAGGCACCTACCCGGATGACCTGGCTCGTGGCCGGCGTCGTAGCCCAACTCGGCCTCACCGCGGTGGTGCTCCTCGGTCGCGCCATCGGCGCAGGCCGCACCCGGATCGGGGTCCTCGTCACCATCGTGCTCGCTGCCGCCACCCGGGCAGGGCTCATCGCGGCCTTCGTCCCCCTGATGGGCGCTGCAGATCCCATCCCGCCCCTCGAACGGCTCATCGGCGCTACCGCCACCTTCGGAATGTGGATGCTGTTCATCGGCGCCGCTCTCGAATCGATCATCCGCACCCGCATCCGATTGCGGGCACTCCTCATGCGTGTCGACGTGACCCTCGCCGAAGCTGATGCACTGCAGACCGCGCTATCCACCCAGGTGGATGCTGCAGCGTTGCGCAGCGTCGATGATCTGGCCCGTACTGCACACGAACTGCACCGGGCGATCGATGAGCGACTGCGTCCACTCAGCCATCGACTGTGGTTCGGGGTCACCTCCCCGCATCTGTGGCGTCGGACCCTGCTTCACGTTCTAGGTCAACCTGTCCCCGTCATCCCCGTCAGCGCCCTGCTGGCGTGGTTCCTCTTCTGGAACTCCTCGTTTCGATTCGATGTGCCGATCGCGGTGACCATCACCGTCGTCTCCATCGGCACCCTGGCGATCGCCCTCCACATCGGGCAGAGCTGGGTGCAGCGATCGACGATCAATCCGGCAGTCGGGTACCCGGTGACGGTGGTGTGCTCCCTCGCACTCTCCGCGTTAGCCTTGTTCACCCTCGGGCTCTCTCAGCAATCACCCACCAACGGCGATTACAGCGGGTGGATCGGGGTGAACGCCGCCAGCCTGCTGGTCATCGTGATGTCGATGATCATCACGTCCGACTCCAGAATGCGCGCGGAGTCACTACGCGAGTTGACCGAGGCCGTCGATGACCTGCAACCACGACGACGTGCAGCCGCATCGTTCTTGCACAACGCGGTCAATAGCACCTGGCGCGCCCTCGCGATGCAGTTGGATCTGGCCTGCCAGAGAGGCGATCTCGGCCAGGCCCGAGGGGTGCTGGAGCAGATGCGGGTCGAATCCACCCGACAGCGTTTCGAGGATCACGAGCGCACAAGCATGGATCGGTTATCCGCCGCACCAGCGCGATGGCACGGTTTGGCTCACATCTCCATCGATGTCGACGGTGAGGTGCCCGACTCCCTGCGCTCACCGATCAGCGAGTTGGTCGACGAGGCGATCACCAACTCTGTCCGCCACGGACGAGCCCGCCATGTCGAGGCGTTCATCTCGGTGACGACGGATTTCGTCGAGGTTGTCGTGGTCGATGACGGCACGACGACACGCGGTGCTACCAGCCGGTGGGACAGCGATTCGGGCAGCGATTCGGGCAGCGGTTCGGGCAGCGGTTCGGGTGGGGAGTCCGGTGGTGGGCTGGGGTCGGCCTGGCTGGACACTCATGCCGAGTGGAGTCGGGAGCACGGACCCGCGGGCACGCGACTCACCGTGCGCTGGCCATGCTTGCCCAGACCCGCCCCGTCTGACACGCTATCCCCGATGTGAGCGAAATGTCCGTTTCGCACCCCACTGTGTCCACCAGGTGGGCCGCGTACCCGATCCGCCTTGTTCGCCCGATCCGCTCAACACCGCTTCCAGGGGGAGTGACCCATGATGCAACTGCCTGAGCCCGAGGCCCTGCTCACCCCGTCCGAGGTGGCCGCGCTGTTCCGGGTCGACCCGAAGACGGTCACCCGGTGGGCCAAGGCCGGCAAGCTGTCCAGCATCCGCACCCTCGGCGGGCATCGGCGCTATCGCGCCAGCGAGGTGACCGCCCTGCTCACCGAGGTCACCCCCGCACCCCCAGCACCCCCCACCCCTACCGTCTGAGTCACGGTTGTGGCGGGGAGTCCGTCGGGGGGGATCAGGCGGAGGTGACGGCGAGCAGAACCGCGCCGGCCACGCTGAGCACCAGCACCCCCTGCAGGACCCCGACGGCCCCCCGCACGCTCAACCCCCGATCCATCAGCAGATGCGACAGGTGATCACGCCCGGGGGTGAAGGGATGCCGCCCCTCGACGACCCGGCGCACCACCACGAACGCGGTATCGAGCACCGGGACGAGGACCAGTAGGAGCGGGATCGCCGCACTCCACGGCAGGTTGATACCGACCGGACGCAACCGCAGGGTGACGATGGCGAGCAGAAACCCCAGGAAGTACGCCCCGGCGTCACCGAGATACACCGTCGCCGGCGCCCAGTTGTGCCACAGGAAACCCAGCGCGATGCCGGCGAGAGCGAAGGCGAGCCCCGCGACGAAGAACTGCCCGTACAGCGCGGCGATGATGCCCGTGCCGACCGCGGCGACGAGCGTGGTGGAAGCCGCCAGCCCATCGGAGTTGTCCAGCAGGTTCATCGCATTGGTGAGCCCCACGATCCACAGCAGGGTGATCAGCAGATCCAGCCATTCCATGCGGGTGAAGGACACCTGGGTCCCCGCCCACCACACGATGAGTGCGAACAGCGTCTGGGCCAGGAGTCGCACCCAGGGATTCAGCGCGCGCACATCGTCGACGAAACCGAGCGCGGCCACCCCCAGTGCCGGCAGCAGCACGCCGGCCAGCAGTTCCAACTCCGTCGGATCACCGGAGGCCGCCACCGCCACGAGGAACGCGATGGTGAAGGCGAGGGCGACCGCGATCCCGCCGATCTTCGGAATCGGCCGCTGCTGCTGCTTACGCCCACCGTCGGGGGCGTCGACCATGCCGGTGCGGTTGGCGACCCGGATCGATCCCCACACCAGCAGCGTCGACAGGATCGCTGAGCCGAGGAAGGCGCCCAGGTAGAGCCAGAGGTTCACCGTCAGCTCGAGCGGGAGGTGATGTCCGCGGCGACGTCGTTGATGATGTCGGCCAGATCCCGCTGCGGCGTCCAGCCGAGGAGCCCGCGCACCTTCGCGGTGTTCGGTACCCGCCGCGGCATGTCCTCGAAGCCCTCCTCGTAGGCCTCGTCGTAGGAGACCTTCACGATCGAGGAGGTGGAGTCGAGTTGCTCGATGACCCGCTCGGCGAGGCCCGCGATGGAGATCTCCTCATTCGCCCCGACGTTGAACACCTGTCCTTCAGCCTCCCGGGAGTCGAGGAGTCCGATCAAGGCCGCGACGACATCGGCGACGTGGCAGAAACAGCGCCGCTGAGTGCCATCGCCGTAGACCGTGATGGGTGCACCCTTCAACGCCTGCTCGACGAAGCGCGGCACGACCATTCCGTAGTGACCCACCTGACGTGGTCCGACGGTGTTGAACAGGCGCACGATGACCGCCGGAAGGCCTTTCTCGCGCCAGTAGGAGTACGCCAGCACCTCCTCGATCGCCTTCGCCTCGCTGTAGGACCAGCGGGTCTTCAGCGGCGAGCCGAGGATGCGATCGTCATCCTCACTGAGCAGATCGGAGTCGTTCTTGCCATAGATCTCGCTGGTCGAGGTGACCAGAACCTTGCGCCCGTACTTATGGCACTTCTCCAGCACGATCTCGCTGCCGCGGATATTGGTCGCCAGACTCTCCAGCGGTCGACCCACGATGAGTTCGACCCCCACGGCAGCTGCCAGGTGCATCACGACGTCAGCCCGGCGCACCACATCGTCGACGACTGCATCATTGAGGATCGACCCGAGCACGAACTCGAAGTTCGGATCACCGAGGTGATCGCGGATATTGTCATGGCGGCCGGTCGACAGGTCATCGAGCACCGTCACCTGATCACCGCGCGCCAGGAGGGCATCGACGAGGTGCGATCCCACGAAACCGGCTCCCCCGGTGATCAATACCCGCATAGGACCCGATCGTAGGGGGTCACGGGCTGCACCGGGCTTCGGGTGGGGAGGGATTCCCAGGAATCCCTCTACTTCGTGGGGCGCAGGGTGATGGTCAGGGAGGGGCTCTCTCCCAGTGGGTTCACCGCCTGGATCTGCATCCGGTGCTTGGCTCCCACCTTCAGGCCGCTGATCTTCACTCCCTTGGCCTCGGGCACCTGCGAGGCAACCGGCTTCCAGGAACTCCACCTCTTACCCGCCTTGCGGACCCGGTACCGATAGGACACCGGTGGACCGGAATCGAAGGACGACCAGGTCCAGTAGACCGTCGCGACGGCCTTGCGACCCTTGATCCGGTAGGCGACGTCGAGATATTCCGGTTTGCTCGGCACCGCGGTCTCATCGACGCGCACCGGATCGGAGCCACTCGACCATTCACCCGGACCATCCACGCCGACAGCGCGAACCCGGAACGCATACCGACCGGGTGTGAGTCCACGCACCGTGCGGGTGACGCGATCGACCGGGACGCCCTCGACACCCTCGACGCCCTTGGTGGCCAACCACGGCAGGTAGGTGGCCAGGCGCGTGTACACCCCGGGGGTAAGCCACGGCAGCTGCCCCTTGTCGTCATACCCGGCGCAGCCGATTCCCCAACTGACGACTCCGACGAGTACCGCGCCTTCACCGCTTCCGGCAACGAGTGGACCGCCAGAATCACCCTGGCAGGTGTCGATCGCCAGCCCACTGGATGTCACACCACCCGCGCAGAGCATGGTCTGTGGTTTGACGCTCACACCGATGCCCTCGTACACCAGGCTGCCGACGCGATAGGTGCCACTGCTGCTCGAGCAGACCTCATCGGGGATCACCGTGAGATCAGCGACGCGGAAGGTCTGGGGTGTCGATCCACCACTCGATGTGCGCCCCCACCCCGCTGACTTCACGCGGTCACCACCCTGCGTGGCATCTGCAGCCTGTGTTGCCGATGGCAGCGCGATGGTCGGCACTCCGCTGATCGGTGAGCGAAGGGTGAGTACGGCGATGTCGTTGCTCTCATCTCGCCCCGTCGGGCTGTATCCGGGATGGATGTCGATCCTGGAGGCCATCACCGACGAGGTGGGTTTGTATGCGTCTTCCTGCGGACCAGCCGTCACTGACGCCACCTGGACACCATCGCCGTCATAGAGACAGTGGGCGGCGGTGATGACCTTCGTGGGGGAGACGAAGGAGCCGCCGCAGACGTACCCGGTCCCATCGACCGTCGTCATCCGCAGCGATGCGAGGAAGTCGAATTCATCGTTCGTGGGGTTGCGGCCGTTGACGACATCCGGCCCGACGAGCGCATCACTACGCGATGAGGAGCTCGTCACCGACTCCCACGCACCCCCGTCACGCTGGGTCTGGACCTCGTATCCCGTCACCGACGCCCCACTCGTCGGGGGCAGGAATGACACCGCCACGTTACGATCCCCGGTGAGGCTGGCCTGCACGTCCGTGGGCGTACCGGGCAGATCCGGGGTCGGGTCAGGGCCGGGATCGGTCGCGTCATCCACTGACTCGCGGATCGGGATCGAGGGGGTGACGTCATCGGGTGCGTCATCGGCGTTGCCGTTGCCGTCGCGGACCCGCATGCTGAATCCTGCGTCATCGATGTTCAACGCGCGCCAGGGCACCCAGACCTTCCAGTAGGTCGACCCGCGATACCACTCCGCATCGACCCCGGTATCCGTCCACTGGTCAGCGGAAGGGTCGTACCGCTCTACGTCGGTGAAGTAGGCCTTGCCGATACCCATGTATTCGAAGGGGATCTGCGTCACGTAGTACGACCCGTTGAGCGCCTCGGGAACGATGAAGGCCACCACGTTGGCATCAGCATCAGTCGACAGCAGCGGATCGGTGTCACGATCCATCGTGGCCTCGAGCATGATCTCGTCGGGATAGTCCTTGCGGACTCCGACGAGAAGATCGGTGATCTCGCAGTACACACCAGCGCAGTCGTAGGGATCGTCGGACTCCTCGTAGAGCACGAAGTAGTCGTCATCCTCCAGATACCCGCGGGTCTCAGCCGCTGCCCTCGATGCATCCGATGCGGGGGCCGCCCACGTCGGTGTGGCAGCGAGCAGGCCTGCACTGAGTCCGACCCCGACCACGAGTGACAGTAAGCGACGCACCTGAGGTATCCCTCCGATCAGCGCTCGGTGAGCGCGTTCGGGCTCGAGACTACGCGCGCAGACCCCGCGGAGTCCTCCTGACCGGGAAATGGGGTGCTGCCACCACACAGTGCCGCTGGGTCAGCGTCAATAACTGAACGGCCAGGCCTTGAAGTAGTTGCGCACCCTCAACCACAGGCCATACAGACCCCGTGGTTCCAAGACGAGGAACAGGATGATCAAGACACCGAAGATGATCGACTGCAGTTCGAAGACGTTGAGAAGACCACCCTGGCCGACACCCGGATCGATGGGAAGGAACCCGGTGAGGGAGTTGACCAGTTTCGGCAGCAGGACGACGAAGACCGCACCCATGATCGAGCCGGTGATCGTGGCGAGGCCACCGATGAAGATCACGGCGAGGAAGTCGATCGAGAGGAAGAAGTTCCAGGTCTCCGGTGAGATACGCCCGATGATGATCGACAGCAGCGCACCGGCGATGCCAGCGTAGAACGCTGAGATGGCGAAGGCCAGGGTCTTCGTGCGCAGCAGGGACACACCCATGACCTCGGCGGCGATGTCGCGATCGCGAACGGCGGCGAAGGAACGGCCGAAGCGTGAGCGGGTGAAGTTGCGGGCGAGCACCGCCATCACGATGAAGATCACCAGGCAGGTGAAGTAGAGCATCGTGAACCGGTCGATCTCGATGCCGAAGATCTCGTAGTTGGCGAACAGGTTGAAGCCGAAGAACACCGGCTCGGCCGGCGCACGACCCACACCGGCGCCACCGGTGATCGGCTTGGCCTCCTTGAAGATGTGCTCGCCGATGAAGACCAGGCCGAGGGTGAGGATCGCTAGATACAGGCCGCGCACTCGGGCAGCCAGCGGCGCGATGATCGCCGCGACTATCGCGGGGACGAGTCCGGCTAGGGGCAGCCAGATGGCCATATCCCAGCCGAAGCCGAGCACATCGCCCTTGGCTTCACCCCCGAGGACGGCTGCGGTGTACGCACCGACGCCGAGGAAGAACGCTTGGGCGAGGGACACCTGACCGGCGTATCCGGTGAGGAGGTTCAGCCCGATGCCGCCGATGGAGAAGATGAAGACGGTCGCGCCGAGGGCGACGAGGTCGCGAGCGAGGAAGAAGGGAAGAACAACGAGGGCGACGAATCCGATCACGATCCATACGCGCTTCGCACCGGTGTTGAAGATCGCCATCTCCGAGGAGTAGCTGGTGTACAGCCGGGGACGACCACGCGTGGTGTGTCGAGACTTGCTGGCCGCGGAACTCATACCCGCACCACCTCCTTGGTGCCGTAGAGACCGTAGGGCCGCACCATGAGGACGATGATCATGATGATGTAGGGGACGATGACGTCGAAGTTCGCACCCAACCACGGTGCGTACAGCGGCTGATAGGTGCGGGTGAGGGATTCGGCCAGGCCGATGATGATGCCGGCGACGACCGACCCCTTGATGGAGTCCAGGCCACCGAGGATGATCACCGGCAGGGCCTTCAACGCGACCAGAGCGAAGGTCGTCTCGACGCCCGAACTACCCGCGACGAGCATCGCACCGGCCAGGGCCGCCATGGCCCCGGAGATTCCCCACGACAGGCCGAACATGCGCCCGACGTTGATGCCCTGGGCGAGGCTGGTCTCCTGGTCGAAGGCCGTGGCACGCATCGCCAGTCCGGTCCGGGATCGGGTGAGGAACAGGCCAACCAACCCGATCGCGACGAGACCGACGATGAGACGCGCGATATCGACGGTGAAGATCTTGCTGCCGAGGACCTCGAGCGTGCTCAGTCCGAACGGATCATTGACCGTGAGCAGTTCGGAGCCGAGGAGACGGCCGGCGATGATGAGCAGCACGATGAACAGACCGACGGTGACGGTTGCCGCGGAGAACGCCGGCCTGCCGACCATCGGCCGCAGCGCCACTCGCTCGGAGATCATCCCGATGAGCGCCAGCACGATCATGGCGAGCAGGACGGCGACGACGAAGGGGAGACCGATACTCACTCCGAAGTAGCCGGTGAAGAAGGCGCCGAGGATCATCAGGGCCGGTGTCGCGAAGTTCACCACCCCGGTCGCGCGGTAGATGATGACGAAGCTGACCCCCAGCATCGCGTAGACGCCACCGGTGCCCAGGCCTCGCACGAGCGATGCGACCAACTCACCCATCGGTCACTCCTCGCCTCGAGCAACCACGATGACGTTGCTCTGATCGCCACCGGGTAGAGCATCGGCCCCGGAATACATGTCGTCGATGAGTGGGCCGAAGGTCTTCATCAAGGCCGAGCGCTTGACCTTCTGGGTCGCGGTGAGTTCGCCGTCCTCGTGGTCGAGGGCCTTGGTGATCATGCGGAACTTGCGGAGGTTCTCCACCCGGGCGGTGGCCTCATTCGTCTTGGCGATGATGCCCTGCACCAGCCGCAGCACCTCCTCGCGCTCCGAGAGATCCCGATAGGTGGTGTAGGGGATGCGTCTGGCCCGCGCCCACTCACCCACGGTGTCCTCCTCGACACCGATGAGCACGGTCAGGTAGGGCCGTTGATCACCGATGACGATCGCCTCGCGAATGAACGGCGACGCCTTCAGGGAGTTCTCCAATTCCGAGGGCGAGATGTTCTTGCCGCCGGCGGTGATGATGATGTCCTTGATGCGGTCGACGATCTTCAGGTGCGTGCCATCGATCCATTCCCCGACGTCACCGGTGTGCAGCCAGCCGTCGGCATCGAGGGTGTCAGCGGTCGCGTCGGGCTTGTTCCAGTAGCCGAGGAAGGTCCCCGGGTGGCGGGTGAGGATCTCACCGGTGCCCTCGGCGAGTTCGATCTCGACGCCAGGATGCGGCTCGCCGACGGTCCCGAGCTTGATGCGTCCGCGTCTGTTGCTCGTGGCGACCGCGCTGTTCTCGGTCATGCCGTACAGCTCATTGATCCGCACACCCATCATGAAGAAGAAGAACAGAACCTCCGGTGAGATGGGTGCAGCCGCAGATGCTGCCGCACGCACCTTGCGCAAACCGATCCGTTCTCGCAGAGCGCGATAGAGGAACACGTAGCCGAACGCGTAGCGGATCCGACTCCACAGTGTGTGCTCTCCACCGTTGGCCAGCATCGAGGAGGCGATTCCGCGCCCGACACGCATCCACACCACGTAATTGGTCTTCTTGATCCATGAGGCGGCTCCCATGCGCACCTCGACCGCGGCCTTGAGTTTCTCCCAGATGCGGGGAACGGCGAAGAAGAGCGTGGGCTGGACCTGGCGCAGATCGGTCGTGACCGTGTCGATGGATTCGGCGAAGTGCACGACCGCACCGGACACCGCGTTCGTCCAGGTGGTCACCGCTCGTTCGGCGACGTGACACAGCGGCAGGTAGGACAGGATCACGTCGCTGGGATTGGGTGGCGGCTCGTACAACCCGCCGCCGTTGACGATGACCCCGCTGGCGAATTCGACGTTGGCATTGCTCAACATCGCACCCTTGGGCGGACCGGTCGTGCCTGATGTGTAGACCAGCGTCACCACGTCGGTCGGCTCAGCGGTATCCGCGATGCGATCCAACGCGTCAGGATAGGCCTCGCGGTGGGTGCGGCCCCGCTCGATGAACTCCCGCCAGTCGATCAGCTTCGGGTGATCGATGCTCGCGACACCGCGCGGCTCGAGGTAGACGATCCACTCCAGCGCCGGGCACTGGTCTTCGATCGCGAGGGCTTTGTCCACCTGCTCTTGATCCTCGGCGATGAGGATGCGCGATCCGGAGTCGGCCATCAGGTAGGCGACCTCCGGGGCCGGATTGGTCGGGTAGAGACCAACCGTGATGCCGCGCACAGCATTGATGCCGAGGTCACCGAAGAGCCACTCGGGCCGATTCTCGGAGTGGATGGCGACCCGGTCGCCGGTCTGGATTCCCAGGGCGAGCAGGGCGTGCCCGACGAGGCTGATCTGATCGGCGTAGTCACTCCAGGTGATGTCCTGCCAGATACCCAGTCGCTTGGCGCGCATGGCCACACCGTCGCCCTCGAGTGCGGCGCGCTGGTGCACCTGATCGACCAGGGTCCAGGTTCGCGTGGTGGAATCAGCGATCGCGGTCATGACTCACCCCTGCCCTTCGCACTCATACCAGTTCCTCACCTAGATAGGCCCGGATGACGTTGTCGTCGGCCTGGACCACACTCGGGGTGCCCAGCGCGATCTGCTCGCCGAAATCCAAGACGAGGACTCGGTCAGCCAGATCCATGACCAGTCCCATGTCATGCTCGACGAGGATCATCGAGATCCCCATCTCGGCGCGCACATCGAGGATGAATCGGGCCATGTCCTCGGTCTCCTCGACGTTCATACCGGCGACCGGCTCATCGAGCAGCAGCAGCTTGGGTTCCATGGCGAGGGCACGACCGAGTTCGACCCGCTTCTTCACCCCGTAGGGCAGCATGCCGACGGGGAAATCCCGATAGTTCTCGATGTCGAGGAAGTCGATGATGTCCTCGACCACTCCCCGATTGGCGACCTCTTCACGTCGGGCCTTGCGAGTGAACAGGAACGCCGACAGCACCGAGTAGTCCATGTGACCGGCACGCCCCAGCATCAGGTTGTCCAACACCGTGAGGTTGTCGAACAGCTCGATGTTCTGGAACATCCGGGCGATACCGAGATGGGCGATGCGCTCGGGCGCCATGCCCACGAGTTCGGTGTCCTGCATGAGGATGCTGCCCACCTGGGGTTGATACACGCCCGAGATGCAGTTGAAGATCGACGTTTTGCCTGCGCCATTCGGACCGATGACGGCGAAGAGCTCACCCTCCTCGACCGAGAAGCTCACCCCACGCAGGGCACGCGTGCCCCCGAAGGACAATTCGAGGTCGCTGGCCTGAAGGATCGGGCTCAACTCAACCACCTCTTGCGTCGCCGATACTGCTTGACATCGCGCAGTGATCCGCGTTCGTCACCGCGCAGACCGAGGTAGAACTCCTTGACGTCATCGTCCTCACGCAGTTCAGCAGCGGGCTTGTCCATCACGATGCGCCCGGTCTCCAAGACATAGCCGTGAGTGGCGATCGACAGCGCCATCGAAGCGTTCTGCTCGACGAGCAGCACAGAGGTACCCGACTGGTTGATCTGCACGATCAGGTCACGCAGCTGCTGGATGATCTTCGGCGCGACACCCAGCGACGGCTCATCGAGCAGGAGGTACTTCGGCTGCGACATCAGCGCCCGACCGATGGCCAGCATCTGCTGCTCGCCACCGGACAGATAGCCCGCGGTCTGCTTGCGTCGCTCGGCGAGCACCGGGAACATCGAGTAGGCCCGCTCGAGCCCCTCGGCGATCTGGGCGCGCGTGGCGGTGTGGCCCCCGGCGCGCAGGTTCTCATCGACGGTGAACTCCCGGAAGATCCGCCGGCCCTCCATCACCTGGCCGACTCCGGCCGCGACGATCTCCGGTGCGGACCTGCCGCCGATCTCGACTCCGTCGAGGCTCACCCGGCCCTTGGAGATCCGACCGCGATGCACATCGAGCAATCCGGTGATCGCCCGCAGCACCGTGGTCTTGCCGGCACCATTCGGGCCGAGAAGGGCCACGATCGACCCTTCGGGCACCTGGATGCTGACCCCTTTGAGGACGAGGATGACGTCCTCGTAGACGACCTCGAGGTTCTCGACCGCGAGCACCGAGTCGCCTCCCCACTGATCCGTCATGCCGCCAGGAACCCCCAGCGTCGTGGGGGGTGTGTTGAACCTTCCACTTTTCGCATCCGACCGTCCCCGGGATGGCGCAATCGACCCATCGTTGCCGATTCGTTATCAAGACCGGACGTCGCTAGGTGACGATTCGTTCACGAATCGCCGATCCGGGGTCTGACTGCTAGCGGGAGCCTGTGGTTTTTGGCACAGTGAGGCCAGATCCTCGAGCCACACCCTCGCGTCGGCGACCCCGCTGACGAGTGCACATGGGGAACGGGGAACCACACCTAGTACAGGAGGACACGTGAGAAGAGGACGTACAGCCACGTCCGTCGCGGCCCTCGCAGCGGCGACGGCACTACTGGTCGCCGCCTGCGGCGGGAGCAGCGACGGCGGCTCCACCGACACGGCGAGCCCGGATACCAGCCCGACGGGCGGGTCATCGGTCAAGTTCGACGTTGGCGTCACCGAGGAACCCTGCCCGGAGGCGATCAACCCCGATAACGGGTGCATCTACCTCGGCGTGCTGTCGGATCTGACCGAGGGCCCCTTCGCCCCGCTGGCCGTCGAGGTCACGACCGGGCAGACCGACTTCTGGAAGGCGGTGAACGAGGCTGGCGGTATCGGCGGCTTCGACGTCAACATCTCCCAGAACACCCGCGACAACAAGTACGACCCGGCGGTGCACAGCCAGGAGTACCGCGCGATCGAGCCGAACATCCTCGCGCTCGCCCAGACCCTCGGCACCCCGCAGACCCAGGCGATCCTGCCCGACATGGAAGCCGACAACGTCGTGGGCGTTCCCGCCTCGTGGTGGTCGGGTTGGCAGTTCCCCGTCGATGACGGTGACCTGATCTTGGAATCCGGCGCCTCCTACTGCATCCAGGCCATGAGCGGCATGGACTGGTACGTGGAGAACAACGGCGCGATCTCCAAGATCGTCGCGGTCGGTCCGCCCGGAGACTTCGGTGGTGACTTCGCCGCCGGCACGAAGGCTTGGGCCGAGGCCAACGGTGTGGAGTTCGGTGGCTTCATCGAGTCCCTGCCCAACGCCATCGCCGGCAACCAGGACGCTGCCGTCGCTCAGATCATCGCCTCCGAGGCCGATGTCGTGGCGCTCGGTACCGGCCCCGGTGAGGTCGCCGAGATCGTCGGCAAGGCCGTCGCGACCGGCTTCGGTGGCAAGTTCGTGGGCGCCTCGCCAACGTGGAATCCGCTGCTGCTGCAGACCGCTGCCGCACCGGCCCTGCTGGCGACCTTCACCAACTTCAACACCACCGCCTCCTTCGGCACGACCGACACCGCGGCCATGAAGGCCATGCAGGCCCAGTTGGGCGAGGGCGTGCTCCCGGCCAATGACGGCTACACGATCGGCTGGGTGTGGCAGTACCCGCTGAAGGCGGCGATCGCCAAGGCCGTGGCCGCTGGCGACATCACTCGCGCGGGTCTGCGTGCCGCCGTCACCGGTGGCATCGAGGTCGACTACGAGGGTGCACAGCCCAATGCCCTCGTCGGTGGCCCGCCGGACACCGTGGACCGCTCGGTGACGATCAACGTCCCCGATGAGTCCTCGCCGCTGGGCATCAACACCATCGTGACCGGCTACGTCGGCCCGACAGCTGCCGCGTACGACTACTCCCAGCCCTGCTCGGGTTAGTAGTCGTCGGACAGTCCGCAGTGACGAGTGCCCCACCACCCTCGCCGGTGGTGGGGCACTCGTATGTCTGAGTCACGGTTGTGGTCGCTAACTGGCCCAGTTAGCGGGCGGGGACGATGATCCGCTGCGAACGCTCACCGGTCTCAGCCCGGAAGTACACATACACGCGCTTGCCGGTCCGTCGCTGCCAGGTGAACTGCCCCTGCACGCCGGCCACGATCTCCACCCGACGCACCCCGACTCCCTCGCTGTATTCGGTCTGACCGGGGAACCTCACATACGGGGTGACCAGGGTGCCCTCAGGCAGGCCGAGGGTCGCCCCGTCGACGATGACCCCGGTGCGATCCCGGACCATCCCGCGCCGCCCGGTCAGCGTGATGGCATCGAACAGCGCGCCGAAGTCGACCACACCTGCACCACACTCGATGGTCGTGCATGCGTTCGCGATGCCCGTCGGGAACGGCTGCACCGACTCAATCAGTCGCTGGCGCACCTCGTCCACCGCGGTGATCCCGAGGGTGTGGAGCAGCCCTGCTGCGGCCGACACGATCGGGGTTGCCATCGACGTACCGCGCTTGTTACCGAACGACGGTTGCTCAGGGCCCTCACGGCCGGTGTTGTCCGTGGCCAGGATCGCCGTCAGCGACCCCCCGCCGGGTGCGGCGATGGTCGCGGGATCGGCATCGGTGCCGTAATTGGAGTACGAGGCCCGCGCACCGGTGCGATCGGTGGCCACAACGCTGACCACACCCGAGCAGTTCGCCGGGACGTAGTCAGCGATGGGTCGGGAGTCGTTGCCTGCTGCGGCGATGACGATCGCCCCCCGAGAGCGGGCGATCCCGATCGCCTCGGTCATCGCGGTGCTGCATTCTGCGATCCCTCCAAGGGAGAGGTTGATCACCTTCGCCGGGGTGGGATTGAGCGGAAGGGGTTGACCGGTGGTGCGATCGAGGACGACCTCCCCCACCGACCAGCGCACGGCAGCGGCGATATCGGACAGGAATCCCCCGCACTTGCCCAGCGCGCGCACGTTGAGCACCGTCAGCCCGGGTGCAGCTCCGCTGATGCCGTAGTCGTTGTCCTGCACGGCGGCCGTGATGCCCGCCACATGTGTGCCATGCCAGCTGGAGTTGCTCGTCTGGGTGCACGTCGATGGGAACTGCCCTGATGCCAAATCCGCGGAGGTGACCCAATCGCCGGGATCGGCTGGGTTGGGGTCCCAGGAGTCGCCGTCATTGGCCATCGGGATGTTCGATACGAAGTCGTAGCCGGCGACGACGGTGCCGGCCAGGTCGGGATGAGCAGCCACCCCGGTGTCGATGACCGCGACCACGACATCCTTCGTGCCGGTGGTCACACCCCAGATATCAGGTGAGCGAGCACTGAATCCGCCATCGGGGGCCCCGGCATCCCACAGGTACCACTGGTCGGCGAACAGCGGATCATTCGGGAAGACCTGTTCGGCGGGGGTGAGCAGCACATCGGGTTCGGCCCACGCGATGCCCGGGCGAGCCGACACCTCGGCGGCCAGCTGCTGCGCCTGCTCCAGGGGCAGGTCGGTGTCGAAGGCCACGACCGTGGTCTCGGGGGTGATGCGCACAGGATCACCTGGTTCGCCGATCGTGGCGCGCAGAGCAGCTCGCGTGGCGGCGTTCGGTCCGACTCCGGGATCGGCCTGCACGATGAGCCCGCGCGCGATGCTCCCGGTGGCCGGTGCGGCAACGGTGCTGTCGCCGAGCGGCTCCTCGGCCGATGCTGGCGCGGCAAGTACGGCTGCACCGAGTGCGCACGCGGCAACCCCGGCGATCGCGACCTTGAGCACGCACCCTCCCGGACTGAATGGACTCTCTAGTGTCACCCAGCCTCGAGGGGATCGAGGTGCCGGGCCGCTGGGAATCAGCCGGGAAACTGGTCTGGACCATCCCGCAGCGCCGGCCTCACGATGCCGGGGCACTCACGCGACGCTGCGGCCAGCGGGTGAAGTCGGTGAGTCGGATCCGCCGGGCGCGCATCAGCCACCAGGTCATCACCACGACGGTGAGCAGCGCCCCGATACCACCGCCGATGAGGCCGATGCGGGCGCCGAAGAGATCCGACAGCCACCCGATGAGCGGAGCACCCACCGGGGTGCCGGCGAAGAACACCATCGCGTACAGACCCATGACGCGCCCGCGTAGGTGATCGGGGGTACCCACCTGCAGATAGGACTGCGCGGCGGTGGTGAATGTCATCGCGGTCAATCCGCACAGCGGCAGGACCAATCCGAACAAACTCCATGAGGGCATGAGTCCGGCAAGCAGGGTCGCCGAGGCGAATGCGGTGGCCGAGATGATCACCAGGCGCAGCCGCACGATGATCCTGCGGGCAGCCAGCAGTGAGCCGACCAGCGAGCCCAGGGCGAGGAAGGTCGACAGGATGCCCAGTGATGCAGCGTCTCCGCCGAACTCCGAGGTTGCCATGAGCGCGGTGGTCAACTGGAAGTTCAGGGCGAACATCGCCACGCCGAAAACCAGACCGAGGATGAAGATCAGGTCGGGGCGACTGCGCAGGAATGCCCAGCCTTGTCCGAAGGTGGCCCGCTGATCACCGGGCAGTCGCACCGGACGCACAACGTGCAGGCTGGTCAATGCGCCCAGCGCGATCGCGAACATCGTGGCGATGACACCGATCACAGCTGGGGTCCCGGTGCTCGCGATGAGGATGCCGGCCATCGCCGGGCCGGTGATGCGAGCCAGGTTGAAGGCCACGGAGTTCAAGGCGACCGCGTTGACCAGGTGATCCTCACCGACGAGTTCGCCCACCATCGCCTGGCGGGCCGGCTGATCGAGGGCGGCCATGACACCGGTGAGTGCGGCGAGGATGAACACGACCGCGAGATTCGCTGTGCCGGTCAGCACCGCGAGAAGCAGGGCGAGAGCGGCAATGGTCAACCCGATGTGCGCGGCGATCATCAACGCTCGACGCGAGAAGCGATCCGCCAGCACTCCCGCCCAGGGGGTGATGATGAGGAAGGGGATGAACTGCAGGGCGGTGGCGATGCCGACGGCGATACCTGAACCGCCGGTGAGGTCCAGCACGATCCAGTCCTGGGTCAAGCGCATCATCCAAAAGCCGACACCGGTCGACAGTTGTGCGACGAGGTAGCGGCGGTACTGCGGATGCGAGAGGGCGCGGAAGGTCGGGCTCATGAACCGGCGAGCCGATCGAGGATTCCCGCGGCCGTGCTCACTGTGGCGCGCTCGTGAGCTGGCAACTCGCGTAGCCGCTGGGTCAGCCATTCCTCGCGTTGCGCGCGATCGCGTGCGAGCAGCTCGCGCCCCTCATCGGTCAAGGAGATCAGGACTTGGCGGCCGTCGTCAGGGTCACTCGCGCGAGAGACCAGGCCGCGCTCGGCGAGGCCGTGCACGGTGCGGGTCATGGAGGGGGGTTGCACGCGCTCGTGGGCGGCGAGGTCACCGGGGGTCATCGCCCCGTGGCGGTGCAGGGTGGCCAGGCAGGCCAACTGGGTGAGGGTGAGGCCGTGGTCGCCGCGCTCGGCGCGCAGGCGGCGAGCAAGCCGCATCACCGCGACCTGCAATTCGTGGGCATCCTCCGTCACAGTTCCTTAGCCTACCTCATTACCCATCCTAAACAAAAATCCGCAACAATCCGCACGTTGTCGCCCCTAGGACGTTGCGGATTTCGGCTCGTCAGGCCACCTGGATCGACCGTTTGGCCAATCCCATGAAGAAGCCGTCGATCGCCGTGGTCGCCGGATCCCCCGGGTTCGTAGCCGCGCCCAACGTGACGAACAGCGGGGTGAAGTGCTCGACCGTCGGATGGGCGTACGTCACTCCCGGTGCCCGGTGGGCATAGTCGGCCAACTCCTCCAGATCCCCCGCATGCAGGGCCGCCGCCGCCCACGCGTCGAACTCCCTCGACCAGCCCGGTGGGGCCACAGCCGGATCCACCCAGTGCTCGCGGGTCAGGTAGGGCAACCCGTGGGTGAGGAACCCCGATCCGATGATCAGCACCCCCTGCTCACGCAGCGGACGCAACCGGGCGCCCAGGTCGAGCAGGCGCACCGGGTCATGGGTGGGGATGCTCATCTGCAACACCGGCACATCGGCCAGGGGGTACATCGCCATCAGCGGCACCCATGCGCCGTGATCGAGCCCGCGGCGTGAACTCACATGTACCGGCTCGGTGTCGGGCATCAGCGCAGCCACCTGCCCAGCGAGCCCGGTGGCATCCGGAGTGGCGTAGGTCATCTGGAAGAAGCGCTGCTCGAATCCGGAGAAGTCGTAGACCAGGGGAGTACCTGCCACCGGTGAGGTGAGTGCGAGTGGTGCGGCCTCCCAGTGCGCACTGACGATGAGGACCCCCGTCGGCTTGGGCAGTGGTGCGATCCAATCGAACAACTCACCCATCCACTCCGCGTGATCGAGTAAGGGCGGTGCACCGTGCCCGAGATACAGCGCGGGGAGTGGTTCATCACCTGGTTGCCACGCTCGCTGCGCCGAGCTGATCGGATAAACCCGCTCACGATGGGCCCGCAGGACTGGCGAATCGGTCATCGTGACAGCCTCCTGGCATCAGACCCCCCGAGGAGGGGCGACCATCGACGAACTACTTCGACCAGGTGAAACCCGGAGGGACGGGCGAACATTCCCGACGGGTCGTCTCTTCCAAGGCTTCCTCGTGCACGGCCACCGAGGCGTCACCACTCAGGTTGACCAGCATGTGCGGGTCACGACGCACGTCGTACAACTCCTCGAATCGGCCCTTGCTGTACCGGATGTACAACCAGTTGCCCGTCCGGACCCCGCAGTACGCGGGCACTCGGGTGAACGGGTCACCGCGGTTGCGCCACGCGGAGATGACCAGCGACTTGCGCTTGGCCTTGGGATCAGCGAGGTCGAGAGCGTCGGTCAACCCCTCGGTGCTCGCCCCTGCTGCCGCCAGAACGGTGCGGGTGATATCGATGTTGGCAGATAGCCGGGAGTCGCGGACGCCACCAGCGAAGCCACCGTCGTCCCATCGCATGATCATCGGCACCTGCGTTGTGTACGGCAGGTTCTTCGTGCCGAGCAGCCGGTACTCACCCCACGTGTAGCCGTTGTCCGAGGCGAACACCAGCAGCGTGTTCGACAGCGTGCCGCGGCGTTCGAGTTCACTGATGATCTCCGCGACAGTCCTGTCCAGCCCGATCGCGGCGCGGATCTGGTCCTCGCGGATCTTCTTGGCCTTCTTCTCCGAGACTTCTCCGCGGCGCTGCAACCACGGTGGCTTCCCGGTGACATCGTTGAAGCCAGCAACCGGCTCGGCATCAGCCACCGGGTAGTTGGCATCAACCGGATCCGGGTAGTACTTGGCGTGCGGGGCGTTGGGCGTGAAGAGCATGAACAGCGGCTGGTCCTGCGGGGTGGAGCGCATGATCTCGCGCACCCGGGTGCCGAAGACGCGCGTGGAGTAGTCATCTGCATCTCGGCCGTGGAATTCATAGCGTGGTGCAGCACCCGCGCTACTGCTCATCGTCCAGTAGTCGTAGTAGGCGGAGTTCTCCGGGTTGCGTACCGATCGCGGGCCGGCGTAGGCGTACCACTCGTCCCATCCCGGCGGGATGTAGTGGGCATCACGGGCGTATCGGATTCTGTTCGCCGCACTCGCATATCCGTTGAGGTACTTTCCGACCAACGCGGTGCGATACCCCTGCGCGTCGAGTCGCGTGGCGATCGTGTCGGTGTCGCCGACCTCGGTCATGAATGCTTCGAACCCGCCGTAGGGCGGCCAATTCGTCCAGACACCCGTCTTGTTCGCCAACTGACCGGTCAAGAGGGAGACGCGTGACGGGCAGCAGGTCGAGGTGGGGGTGTGCGCGTCGGAGAAACTCACACCCTGCTTCGCTAGCAGCCGCTGCACCTGCGGCATGAACTTCTCGGTGCCCTTGCGCTGGTCATCGGAGTAGATGACGACGATGTCGGGCTTATCTGGTGTGTCCCGCGGTGCCACTGGCGCCTGAGCAGCTTTGTCCAGCACGGGAATGCTCGCAGCGCTCGCGGTGGGGACGAGGGAGGCCGCCAGGAGAACGGCTGTCGATGCAGCCGTGACGGCAGAAAGGAAGCGGGTCACCCGCCCAGTAGCGGGCACCTCCGGATCATAACCCTGCCTCCGACCCCGATGCCCACCCACGATCCGCGAACAAAGACCACCGCCCTCCCCAGGAGTGCGTGCGGAGGCTATTTCGCTCCCACTACGGGGTCACCGAAGAATGGTGAGTGGCGATCCGATAGGTCCCGGAACGGTTGGCCTTCCACACGTAGGTGTAGCGCGCAGGCACCTCGACCACCTCGCCATCCTCGGTGTACGAGAAGGTGTACAACCCCGTCGCCCAGACCAGGCGGCCATTCCCTCCGGCACGCCAGGTGTCCAACTCGACTCCCAGATCGTCAAGGCAGGTCAAGCCGTCGAAGTACTCGACGATTTCGGCGCGACCGCGCACGATCGGATCGAATGTCGCGAGCAGAACACCACCCGGCCGATACAGATCCCCCATCTCCGATCCTTCGCCGCATTCACTCGACGACAGGGTTTGTGCCCAGGTGGTGAAGAGGTCCTCGGCGATATCGGAGTATGCGTTCGCCGAGGCAGAAGGTGCAGCAGCGAGAGCGGTGGCGGCGAGACCGGTGGCGGCGAGGGCGGAGACGAGCGAGCGGCGCATGATGGGAAGTTCCTTTCGCTGGGGGTCGGTCCTTCATGTATCCATGCATCGTCTGCCCCAGCCCGTCGGCGCGTCTTGTACGAGACGATCATCTTGCGAGGCTGACGACCCTCACCACATTCCGTGGGCGGATCCTCAAGCTCTCCGGTGCCTGTACCTCCTACGGGCGGTGGGACGGTTTCACATTCGAGTTCTGCATGGATCTGATCTGTCACTCGATTGGTCTCGAAGAGTCCACCGCACCGTGGACTGACACCGCAAATAGAAGGTAGGGATTTCCCCCCGAACTCAAAATCCGCAACTTCCTAGGGGCGAGAACGTGCTAAAAGTTGCGGATTTCAGTTCGGGGTGAGGGTGAGGCGGTCGGTGGTGGATTGCTCGACGGCAGCAGGGCTCCACGGCCAGGCGAACTGCTCACCGGTCTGCCACGCGGTGACCTGATCGGCGTAGGTCGGGGCATAGGCATGACCGGAGTTGCCGGTCAGGTTGACCCACGTCGAGGCATCGAGGTTCGCCAGGTCGACCACCTGTCGCATGCTGGCCACCCAGTACACCTCGAAGCCCTCACTGGGAATCCATCCGTTGGCGTTCACCGCCGCACTACCACCGGCTACCTCGATCGGCCCGCGGTTGAACAGCGCCTCGATCGGCCCGATCCCGCTCGCACCGAGGGTTCCGTTCTGCAGCAGCAGGGTGTGCAGGCCACCCCAATTCCACCCCTGCGGGTCAGCGCCCTGCAGGTCACTCAATTCACTCGCCGCCGCATCGACACTGATCTGCACCATCGCGTCGCGATCCTCGACCTCAGGAGTCGCGGGGTCATCCCACCATGCGTTGGTCGGGTCGTCCCAGATCCCCTCGATGACCTCCCAGAACTGGTCGTCACCGCTCGTCGTCGTCAACTCCGTATCGACGTGGGAGTTGAACATCCGGTTGACCATCTGCCGCCAGATAGCGTTGAAGTACGCCGCGGGAGCAGAGTCGATCGGCTGCTCGTAGGTCCACCCGTCGAAGAGTGACAGCGCCGAGTTGCCCGCACCCGTCTCACCGATGCGCGGGACGAGGAACTCAGCGAGCGCATTGTGCGAATCCATCTGCAAGTCCTGCATCACCTCGACGGTGAATGCTTGACCGGAGTCGATGCGATCAGTGATGAGGTCGACGATGCGCTGGCTCCGCGCACCGTAGGACCAGTCATCGGTGATGAAGTACGGGTAGTCAGGGCCGATGACCGCCTGGTTGGCCGTCACGATGAAACCACTGTCGGGATTGACCACATAGGGCAGTGCGTCGAAGGGAATGAACCCGTCCCAGGCGAATTCGCTACTCCACCCCGGCACCGGCCACTTACCGTCATATCCACTGCGAATCGGAACCTGACCGGGCATCTGATAGGCGATGGTGCCGTTGATATCCGCATACAGCAGGTTCTGCGCAGGAACTTCGAGATATCGCGCCGCCTCGCGGAACTCCTCGAAGTTCGTCGCCGTATTGAGCTTGTGCGTCGCATCGAAGGTCGTCCCCGGGGTGAGTGCCGTCCACCGCAGCGCTACCGCGTATCCGCTGTCGCGTGCCGGCTGCGGGTCGACGCTCACCGTTTCTCCGGGTGCCGGCACCGGAGCCTGGGCACCGACTACGGCGTACACATCCGGATCCTCCAGGACACCGGAGATGATCGGCCCATCAGCGGTCTCGCGCACCGTGATCGTCACCGGATCTCCCCCGGCGACCTCGATCACCTCCGTGCGCGTCGTGAGGGGCAGCGCCTCGCCGTCAACGAGATAGGTATCCCCGTCGACCTTGTGCAACACCAGGTCGGTGACATCGGG
This sequence comes from Actinomycetes bacterium, assembly GCA_965657825.1. Taxonomy (GTDB): domain Bacteria; phylum Actinomycetota; class Actinomycetes; order S36-B12; family S36-B12; genus M55B157. The sequence continues at coordinate 34,869 of CBFHQG010000012.1, forward strand.
TCCGGTGTTGGTGAAACCCCAGGCGAACGTGCTCGTATGGCCGATGAACACCCCGGGCAGGCCGGCCATAGTCCACCCACCGACGTCGTAATCACAGTCCGGCGACACGACCCGACAGCGCAGATTGGCCTGGTACCACAGGCTCGGCATCGCCGGAGCGAGGTGCGGATCATTCGCGAGAATAGGCGCACCGGTCGCCGTGTGCTGCGCGGCCACCGCCCAGGAGTTGGAGCCGACCCCGCGCCCACTCGTGCCGAGCAGGTCGGACAGCCCCGCGCTCGCGGTCAGCACCCCGGTCAGTTCCTCGATCACTTCATCGGGCAGGTCGACGTACGACGCGGGCACCGCGCTCGTCGCCGCTGGATCCGGGATGAACCGGTCACCCTCGACATCACCGCCGAGCACGATCGGTTGATGCCGCTCGTAGGGGTAGGGAGGAAAGAGTTCCTCGGTGCGCTCGACGCCGACGGATGCCGCCATGATCGTGCGATAGATCTCATCGGTCATGTTGCCGCGCAGATCCCAGGCCAATGCCTTCAACCACGCCACCGAATCGGCCGGCCCCCAGGGCTGGATCGAGTAGGAGGGGTTGATCAGACCGAGCACGCTGTATTCCAGGCTGATGTCCGCCGGCGCGCGATCAGCGAGATAGGCGTTCACACCGGCTGAGTACGCGGCGAGGATCTGCGTCGATCGGTCATCGAGCAACGACAATTCCTGTTCGGCCACCCGGCGCCACCCCAGGGTGCGCAGGAACGCATCGGTCTGCACCTGGCTCTCACCGAACATCTCCGACAGTCGTCCGGCAGTGATGTGGCGGCGCACATCCATCTCGTAGAACCGATCCTGTGCGTGGACGAACCCCTGCGAGAACATCAGATCGTCGAGGGTGTCGGCGTAGATCGTGGGGATCCCGCGCTCGTCACGCAGCACCTCCACCGAGGCAGAAAGACCGGTGACCTCGATCGTTCCCTCCAGTTGTGGCCAGGATCGCTTCACCGTGTACTGGCCGAAGGACACCGCGGTGACCAGAAGCAGCAGGATGACGACACCGATCACCCCGAGGATCCACGCCCACAGGTGGCGTTTGCGAGCGGGGGCTGGGGCGGGTGCAGTCTCGGTGCTCATCCAACTCAGGCTAGCCGTGTCAGGGTAGGTTCGCCCCTATGTCGCGGCCGATTACCGTGCGCCTCATCGGCGGCCTGGGCAACCAGTTATTCGGCTACAGCGCGGGTCTCGCGCTGGCCGGCATGCGCGGCACCTCCCTGCGCCTGGACCTGTCCCACACCCGCCACGGCATCACCGACCACGGCATCGGCATCCTCGACTTCGATCTGCCCGGGCAGTGGCTCCCCGATACGAAGGCCTGGTCGACACCCGGGCGACTACCCAGCCGTCTCACCGGACGGCTCATGCGCGACATCCCGGCGCTGGGGCGGGCCATGCGCATCTACTCCTCGACCGTGGTCGGTCATGACACCGCAGTGCTGACCCTGCCGGCCGGGACTCGCCTGCGCGGGTATTTCCAATCCTGGAAGCTCGCGAGCACGGCACTGGACTACGGAATGCCGCGACGCCCTGCCCTGAAGGCACCGTCCGCGTGGGCGGAATCGGTTGCGCAGCGGGCGGCACGTGAGAAGCCGATCGTGGTGCATGTGCGCCGCGGTGACTATGCGAAGGTCGACGAGTTCGGTCTACTCGGGACTCGTTACTACACCTCTGCAATCGAGCGGATGCGTGAGCGCGGAGTAACCGGCCCGGTGTGGGTGTTCTCCGACGACCCCGACGAGGCGACCCGCATCGTCGACGGCGAGATCATCACCGGATCGGCGGGTGCTTCGGAGGAGATGTGGGCGATGAGCCACGGGGCAGCCTTCGTGATCGCGAACTCCACCTACGGCTGGTGGGCCGCCTGGATGGGCTCGGCGAGTTCGATCCGCTCAACGATCCCGCAGGTCCCGGTGATCGCCCCGAACCCGTGGTTTCGCAACGGTCCGATCATCGAGGGGCTCATTCCCCCGGAGTGGGATCGCCTCGACGCCGACTGGGTCGTCTAGATCCCTGTTGGCCTCGTCGCGTCAGTCGCCGGTCGGCTGCATTCCGGTGGAGATGATCACCTCGAGTTCGACCTCGTCGATCGTCCGGCCGGTGTACTTGGATGCCGTGGCGAGCACCTTCGTCATCGCCTCGGCTCTCTCCGCATCAGGCTTCGCCTGCGCCGCAGCCCGATCGCGGTGCAACTCCCAGGCCAGTTCGCGCTCACGCAGCGCCCTATCGACGCGCACCATCTGTTCATCGCTCGCCTCCAGACGCCAGGTCGTCTTCAACGCCTCGGGCAACACGAAGCGGTAGTCGTGCCCGCCTTCGGCGAACGTGCCCGGAGTCGGGGTGAGGGCATTGAGCATGTCGAGGAAGGTCATCAAGAACGTGGTGCCCGGCACCCACTGCGTCCCACGCGGTGAGCCCAGCGGGCGGATAGGCCCGAGCCAATCCGGTCGGCGCCACAGCACCTGGCTGCCGAACTTCGGGATCGGGTCATCGCCATTCTGCAGAAGCAGGTAGCGCACCTGCTCGCGCTGTGCAGCCGGCAGTTGTCGCCAGTCGGCGATCGTGCGCGGTAGGTACATCGTGCCTGGGCCGACCCCGGGTACGTCGGCGACGGAACGGTCACCCCACAGCTGCTTGCGCCAGGTGGTCGCCGACGGTGTGCCGATCCAAAGCGCGGCCTCGACGCCCGCACCGGCCGGCCCGAAGGTCCAGGTGCCGGCGAACATCTCCTCGCTCACCTGCGAACCGAGGCTCTCCCCGAAGAGGAAGAATCGCGGTCGTTGCTCGGCCGGCATCGCCATCATCCGCTCGACGATGCCGTCGACGACCATCCGGGTCTGCTGCGTGCCGGTACCGACCTTGCCCAGCGACAGCGGCGATGGCAGTACCGAGTACTGGATCGCGGCTGAGGCGCAGTCGCCGCGCATCAGATATTCGAACGTCTCACTGGCGACGTAGTTGATATATCCGGAGCCGGTGGGCGAGAAGAGCGCGAATGCATTGCGCTGCAATGCGTTGGTCCGATCGATCTCGCGCAGGAGCA